>JBJTOV010000252.1:0-19815 GCA_046074745.1 Planctomycetota bacterium
CAGAAACTTTGGGTGCCCGCAGGCTTCAGCCTGCGGAACGGGTTGCGCGCTTCGTCGTTGGCCTCCCACGCCCAACGTTCCGCACCCTAAAGGGTGCGGGCACCCAACATTGGTGCCGGCACCCAAGATTGGTTCGGGCACCCAACATCGGTGCCGGCACCCAAGTTTGGTTCGGGCGATCACCTCTAGATCGAACGACCGAGCCTGGATCAGACACCCGAGGCCAGCTCGCCCGCGCTTCCACAAAAACTTTGGGTGCCCGCAGGCTTCAGCCTGCGGAACGGGTTGCGCGCTTTGTCAGTGGCCTCCCACGCCCAGCGTTCCGCACCCTGAAGGGTGCGGGCACCCAACATTGGTGCGGGCACCCAACATTGGTGCCGGCATCCAAGATTGATTCGGGCACCCAACATCGGTGCGGACGGTCGAGCTGGGTGCAGGCACCGAAGATCGGTGCAGGCACCGAAGATTGGTACAGGCACCCAAGACTGATGCGGGCACCCAGCCATCGCGCAGCGCGGGTCGCATGCGACTCCGCCGCGGCGAACAAAGTTCGGCCGCAGCAAGGCAGTTCCCGCGGTGCTTCAGCAGCCCGTCAGCGCCCGAACAGCCGGCCGAGCACGCCCGAGCCGGACTTCTCGTGCTTGATCAGCATTTCGAGTTCGCCCGCGTCGAAGTAGATGCCGCCGCACGAGCCGCACTGGTCGACCATCACATTCTCGAACTTCTTCTCGGCCATCTTGCCGCCGCACTTCGGGCAGCACATCCAGTGCGAGGCCTTGGCGGCGCCCGCCTCGGCCGCCTTGCGCTTGGCGTCGAGCTCGGCGCGAATGCGCGCCAGCTGCTCGAGCTCCTGCTTCTTGAAGGCGGCCTCTTCGTGGTTGTAGCCGGAGGGTTCGGTCATCGAGCTCATGGTGTGCTTTCGTGGCTTGGGCCGCGGGTTGTCCGCGGGCGCAGGAGAATAGCGTGCCCGCGGCGCGCTGCGGGTGGGGGAATCGCCTGCGAACGCGGGCGCCCCGTCTTGCGGGCGCCGAAGGCTGGGTTACTGTTCGTCGGCCCGTGCCCGCGGTGGGTGCCGCAGCCAGGGCGTTCCGAGGTGTTCGATGCAGCGTGCGCTCGCGCCCGTCGCCACCAGGTTGCTTGCCACCGTGGCGGTCGCCGCGGTTGGGCGATGTGCGCTTGGCCAGTTCTTCTCGGAGCAGGCGGCGGCGCGCGGCGTTTCGTACTTCGTCACGCAAGGCGAGTTCGGCGGGCTTGGCCAGTTCGGCTGCGGCGTGGCGGTGGTCGACCTCGACGGCGCCGGCGACGAGGACATCGTGTGCACGGGGAACGCGAAGGACCGCCTTGGCTTCTTCCGAAACGACGGAACGGGACAGTTCACCGATGTCAGCGCCGCGGCCTACGGCGCGCTGCCGCAGAAGGCCTCGGGCATCGCGGCGGGCGACTTCGACGCCGACGGCGACCTCGACCTCGCGGTCACCCGCTGGCTGAAGGCGACGCTGCTTCTGCGCAACAACGGGGACTTCACCTTCACCGATGTCGCGGCGGCGGCGGGAATCACGGGTGTCGGTGCGGGCGCGGGCTGCGCGTGGGCCGACTACGACGGCGACGGCTGGATCGACCTCGCGGTGGCGAACCGCACGGGAACCAGCGCGAACCAGACGCGCAACCGCCTGTGGCGCAACAATGGCAACGGGACCTTCACCGAGCGCGCCGCCGCGCTCGGCATCGACAACGGCGGATTCCCCGCCTTCATGGTGTCGTGGTGCGACATCGATTTCGACGGCGACCCCGACCTCTATGTCGGCAACGACAAGGGTTCGTCGAGCCCGCGCTACAACCGCCTGTACCGCAACAACGGCGACGGCACCCTCTTCGAGGACATCGAATGCCGCGCGGGCGTGGCCTGCGACGCGATGGGCACCTCGTACGGCGACCTCGACGGCGACGGGCGGCCCGAGATCTTCATCCCGAACATCCAGCTCGGCAACATCCTGCTGCGCTCGGGGAACGGCGGCATTTCGTGGGACGACGCCGCGCCCGCGGCCGCGGTGCAGTCGTTCGCGACATGCTGGGGCTCGCTCTTCCTCGACGGCGACCACGACGGCGACCTCGACCTCTTCGTGGGCGCGATGATCCCGTCGCTCAACTTCTACTACCTGAACCCGGGCTCGTGGCCCATGCTGGACGCGAGCTTCGCGAGCGGGCTTGCGAACCCGAACGACTCCTACTGCGCCGCGCAGGGCGATGTCGACGGCGACGGCGACCAGGACATGCTGGTGCAGGACCGCATGGCGCCCGTGCGGCTCTACATGAACAACGCGGTCGGGCAGCCGGGGCGCAACTGGATCAAGCTCGATGTGCAGGGCCGCGGCGCGAACACGCGCGGCATCGGCACGCGGCTGGTGGCCGCGGTGGGCGCGCGCATGGTGTGGCGCGAGGTCGCCGCGGGCACGGACTACAAGAGCCAGAGCTCGTATCGCCAGCACATCGGGCTTGGCGCGGCGGGCAGCCTTGCGTCGCTGACGGTGACATTTCCGAAGGCGGGCGTGCTGCGCCCCGCGACGCGCACGCTGACGGGCCTGGCCGCGAACGCCGTGTGGCCGATCTGGCCGCCCGAGCGCCTGGGCGATGCCGATGGCGACGGAGTGCGCGGCGCGGGCGACCGCGCGGTGGTGGCGGCGGCGGCGGGTGCGGTGCTTACGCCCGCGGCGGCGGTGCTCGATCTCGATGGAGACGGTGTCCTCGGGAAGGGCGACCTCGTGGAGTTCGACCGCGTGCGCTGCGATCTCGACGGCGACGCGCGTGTCGGCGCGGTGGACCTTGCGATGCTGCTCGCGTCGTGGGGCGCGCCGCGCTTCGACTTCGACGACGACGGAGCCGCGGGGCCCGCGGACCTGTTGCTTCTCCTAGACGGTTGGAGCGCGTGGTGAGTACACTCGCTGCATGAGCATTCGGGGTGGCTTCGCCGCGCTTTCGTCGATCGTTGTCGTGCTTTCCGTGCTGCTTGGGTTCGCCGCAGCGACGCCGCGCGAGGAGCTGAAGCCGCGCGAGGAGCTGAAGCCGCGCGAGGAGCTGAAGCCGCGCGATGCATCCACGCCGCGCAATGCATCCACGCCCCGCGACGAACCCACGCCGCGCGAGCTGCCCGGGCTTCACAATGTGATCCTGTTCCACGAGGGCTTCTACTCGGGCAGCGCGCCCGAGGGCGAGGCGGCGTTCGCGTCGCTGAAGGAGCTCGGCGTGCGCACGGTGATCTCGGTCGACGGCTCGGTGCCCGAGGTCGAGCGCGCCAAGAAGCACGGCATGCGCTATGTGCATCTGCCGATCGGCTACGACGGCTTCGACGACGCGCGCAAGGCCGAGCTCGTGCGCGCGGTGCGCGACCTTCCCAAGCCGATCTACCTGCACTGCCACCACGGCAAGCACCGCAGCGCGGGCGCGGCGTCGACGGTGGGCGTGTCGCTCGGCTGGTTCGACAACGCGCGCGCCAAGCGGCTGATGGAGATCGCCGGCACCGCCGAGGGCTACAAGGGCCTGTGGGCGTGCACGGCGAAGGCCGCGCCGATGATGGCCGCTACGATCGATGCGGCGCGCGCCGACTTCCCCGAGATCACCCGCCCCGGCTCGATGGTCGAGGTGATGGTGGCGGTCGACCTGGCGTTCGACAATCTGAAGATCGCCGAGAAGAACAGCTGGGCGGCGCCGAAGGACCACCCCGATCTTGCGCCGATCGCCGACGCGGGTCGTCTGGCCGATCTCTATCGCGACTTGGCGGACGACGCGCATGTGCTGGCGCTTGGCGAGGCCGATCGCGCCGAGTTCCGCAGGTTGCTGGGCGCCGGCTCGGACGCGGCGGCGCGGCTCGAGCGCTTGATCGAGGCCGCCGACGCGGCGCGCAAGCGGGGCGAGGCCGATCCGCTCGGGGCGTCGAAGGCCGAGATGAAGGCGCTGTTCGACGGGCTGGCGCGCGACTGCAAGGCATGCCACACGCGGTTCCGCGACTGAGCGGGCGCGGAGGGGTGGGCGAGAAAAGATCGTAAAAGAATTCGCTGCGGAATTCGGGCGCGTTGTGCGTCCGAGGGGTGTGGCGTGGGCAGAATGCGGCGCGGCGGAGGTGGCGTGGGAGGTGGCGTGGGAGGTGGCGTTGAGTCGGTATCGGGTCGGTGTCGAGTTGGTGTCGGGCTTGGCATCGAGTCGGTATCGAGTCGGGTGTTGGTGATGTCGTGTCGATGTGCACCGCGGTGTGCGTTGGCGTGGAGCGGGCGCATAGGCAGCGGTTCGTTGGGTCGGTGTGAAATGAGCATTTCGGGCGGAATCGACGGAGAAGGTCGAGGTAGGGAAGTGTCGACGCGCACACGGAAGCGTCGGATAGAACGGGGACGCAAGAACGGGGAAGAGCATGACGGAGTCACGATTTGCAGCGAGCGATGGAGAGATGAGCATCACGGAAACGACAGCAACCACTTCGGCGGGCACGCAGATCGAGGTCGTCGAGCTCGACGCGGCACTGCCGCTGTCCGAGTCGATGGCGCGGGTGGTGCTCGGTGGCGTTGCATCCGACGCTTCGGATGCGCTCGACTTCGAGCGCACGATGGTGCTGGTTCCCGCGGGGCGCATGGCGCGCGCGGTCGAGCGACGACTGCTCGCAGCGGCGTCCGTGGCGGGGAAGCCGCTGATCGCGCCCTCGCTGGTAACGCCCGCGATGTTCCTGAAGCGTTTCCTGCGGCCGAAGCGCGTGGTGCTCGGCGACATCGGCGCACGCCTTGCCTGGCGCGAGGCGGTCGCGGCCTTCGCAGCGCGGGGCGACGGCGAGCGCCGCCAGCTCGAGGCCGCGTTCGGGCCTGTGCGCACCGCCGCAGACGAGGCCGAGGGGCGCGCGTTGTCGGCTGCGTCGCTCGACGCCGTGGCGCGCCGGCTGCATGCGCTTGCGCGCGACGCCGCGGGTGCGCGGCATGGGTTCGCCTCGATCCGCGATCATGCGGCGCTGACCGATGCCGTGCTGCGCCGTCGCTGGCAGATGTTCGCCGACATCGAGCGCGTGCGCGATGCGCTGCTCGAGGCGGCGGGGGTGTGCGACCGCGATGCCACACAGCGCGACGCCGTGCTCGCGGCGTGTGGTTGCGATTCTGACGACCGTGGTCGCGGAGCGGCGCCGGCATCGATCGAGTCGGGCGCGTTCGACCGCATCGTGGTGATGCTGGCCGATCCAGAGCCTGTGCAGCGGGCGCTGCTCGCACTGCTCGCCGCACGCGGCGTCACGGTCGAGGTGTGCGTGCACACGCGCACCAATGTCGATCCCGAGGGATTTCCGAGGGCTGCCGAGTGGTCCGCGCGCCGCTTTGGCCTTGCCGACATCGCCGACAGCGCGATCGGCGTGGCCGATGGCCCCGACGAGGTCGCTGAGGCCGCGGTCGAGGCGGTGGCGGCGATTCCCGAACCGCGCACGGCCGACCACATCGCGCTGGTGGCGCCCGGCGAGGAGCAGTGCGCGGCGCTCGCGCGCGCGCTGTCGCTGCGCGGCGTGTGCGTTGCTTCGGATGGCCGGCGCGCGGCATCGACCACCAGGCTCGGGCTTCTGCTCGAGCGGCTCGCCGCGTTGTTCGGGCCCGATGCGCGCGGCCCTGCCCCCGAGGCGCTTGCAGAGTTCGTGCGGCATCCGGATGTCGCGGCGTGGCTCGTGCGCGAGGGCCGTTCGTGCGCAGGTGCTGATGCAGCCGTCGCGGCCTATCGCTCGGCAACGCTTGCCGCCGACTGGCGGGAGCGCCCCCCGGCCGAGGCCGAAGGCCGAACGCCCTATGAAACGGTGCGAAGCCGCGTGCAGGAGCTTGTCCAGCCGCTCGAGGCACCGCGCGCGGCCAGCGCGTGGGCGGCGCCGATTCGCGATGCCCTTGCCAAGGTGATCGCCGACGACCGAAGCGGCCGCGATGGTGAGCGCGTCGAGTCGGTGGGGCTGCTCGACCGAGTGCTCGGTGAGCTGCATCGCGTGCCGAAGGAGTTTGCGCTGCCGATCACGGCGCGCGAGGCGCTGTCGATGGTGGCGCGCGAGCTCGGCCGCCTCGAGGTGACGGGCGAACGCACGCACGGCGTCGAGCCGATCGGTTGGCTCGACGCAGGCGTGGCCGACGAGCCGCACCTTGTCTTCTGCGGTTTCAACGATGGCTGCGTGCCCGAGGGCGCGGTGGTCGATCCGCTGCTGCCCGATGCGACTCGCGCGGCGCTCGGCATGATGTCGTCCCAGCGTCGGGTGGCGCGCGATGCGTGGATCCTCGATTCGATCCTGGCGCGGCGAAAGGGCCGCGGTTCGGTGCGATTCATCGCGGCACGCCGAAGTGCCGAGGGCGATCCACTGAAGCCGTCGCGGTTCCTGCTGCAGGTCGATGGTGTTGCTGATGGTGTTGCTGAGGGTGCTGGTCAGGGCGATGTCGCGGGCACGGGCGAGGCGCTCGCGCGCCGCGTGCTCGCGCTCTTCGGCGAGCTGCCCGCGCGCGTCGGTGAGGAGCATGGCGGTGGGAACGCCGGTACCGCCACGACGACCTCGGCGTTTCCGATCAAGCCGAAGCCTGTCGTTCCGCTGGCGCCCTTCTCAGGCATCTCGGTCACGCAGTTCAAGCAGTACCTGAAGTGTCCGTATCTGTTCCTGCTCAGCCACCACGAGCGGCTCGGACTGTCGGCGCAGGACGAGGATGCCGCGGAGCTCGACGCGCTCGGATTCGGTCTTCTCGCGCACGCCGCGCTCGAGCGCTGGGGCCGCATCGAGGCGCAGCGCGACGAGCCGACGACCGACGAATCCGTGGTCCTCGATGAGGTGCTCCGCCACTTCGACGCCGTGGTCGAGGAGCGCTATCCGTCGCAGGTTCGCGCGGCGGTGCGCGTGCAGTTCGAGCTCCTGCGCCGCAGGCTGGCGCGGTTCGCGAAGATCCAGGCCGCCGAGGCCGCGCAGGGCTGGCATGTGCGGTTCGTCGAGCTCGCCTTCGATGATCGCTCCCACGACCGACACCCTGATGAAGCTTCTGCTCAAGCGTCACCGCTCGCAGCGCCCAAACTGTTCGCCGAGCCGTCGCCCGGCCGACCCGAGGGCGGAAGCCTCAGCCTGCGCGGGCGTATCGACCGTGTCGACCAGAACCGCGACACGGGCGCGTGGCGAGCGCTCGACTACAAGACCTTCTCGAAGGACAAGACCCCCGCAGGCGAGCACTGGGCATCGAGGGCGGGAAAGTGGAAGGACCTCCAGCTTCCGCTCTACCGGTTCCTTCTGCGTTCGATCGGTGGCAACGATCTCGCAAGGCTCGGGCTCGAGGGACCGATCGCGGTCGATGCCTCGGGGCTCGGCTATGTGGTGCTCGGCACGACCGATGTCGGCACGCGCTTCGTGTTCCTCAGCGAGGCGGCGAAGCCGCTCGATCTCGATGCAGCCGAGCGCGAGGCGTCGCGCATCGTGGGCGCGATCCTTGACGGCTGCTTCGATCCCGCCGAGCGCGCGCCAGTGAAGGCCGGCGACGCGTTGGCGCCTGTGTGGGGCCTCGGGCTGCGCGCCGTGGATGACGATGCCGCGTCGGGCGAATCGCCCGACGGCGACTCCGACGATGCAGGGGGCGACGAATGAGCGCCTCCGTGTCCACACTTGAGGCAGCGGTGCTGCCGCCCTTCGCGCGTTCGGTCGCCATTGCCAACGCGGGCTCAGGCAAGACCTACACGCTCGCGAACCGCATTCTCGCCTGGTCGGTTGCGGAACTGCGCGCGACGGGTTCGTGCAGCCCCGAACGCCTGCTGGCGGTGACCTTCACCCGCAAGGCCGCCGCCGAGATCCTTGCGCGCGTCCTGATTCACGCCGCTCGCGGCGCGACGAGCGATGCCGCACGCGCCGAGTTCGGCGCGCTGCTTGGGCCGAGCGCCCCTCCGCCGACGGCCGAGGAGTATCGCGCGGTCCTCGGCGCGCTCTGCGCAGCGTTGCACCGCCTGTCGGTCGGCACGATCGACGGCTACTTCCACCGCGTGGCGTCGGCAATGCCCGCCGAACTCGGGCTGCCTCCCGAGTGGACGATCGGTGATCCGGCGGAGCTGTCGGAACTGCGCGCCGAGGTCGCCGCCGAGCTCCTCGCGCACGAGGGCTCGCCGGAGCTCGTGTCGCAGCTCGAACTCGGCGCGCCCAAGCAGTCGGCGCTCGAGGCGATTCTCGCGGTGCTCGGCACCGAGCGCGGGGGGCGCTCCGCTCCCTCGAGCCTGCTCGACATCTACCGCGCCACGCAGGCGTTCGTGCATGGCGCTCCCGACGAGCGCCACCGCGCGTGGCTGTGGGCGGTCGAGCTGAGCCGAAATCTGCCGCGCCCCGATCAGCGCCGCTGGGAGTCGCTCGCCGAGTCGGTGTCGCGCATGGATCTGGCGACCATCAAGGACGGAAGCCCACGGAAGTCGTGGGTGACCGCGCAGCGGAAGGTCGTCGAGCTCCTTCGGCGCAGCAATGCCCTTGCGCTCGTCGAGAACACGATGGTGGCGAACCTGTCCCGAGGCCGTCCGTTCGACAAGGAGCTTGCCTTCGGCACGGCGGTCCCCGCGATGGAGGCCGTGGGCGGCGCGGTGCGCGCCGAACTCGTGCATCTCGTCGCGTCGCGCATGAAGGGCGCGGTCGAGGTGCTTGCGAAGGCCGATCTCGCCATGCGCGAGGCGCAGGCCGTGCAGGGGATCTATGGGTTCAGCGACCTGACGGCGCGCATCGCCGCGGCGTCGGGCGACGGCGGCCCGCTTGCCGACGCGGGTGCCGTGGGCGACGCGATGGGCGGGCGCATCCGCGACCTCGCCATCGACGAGGCGCAGGATACGAGCGTCGAGCAGTACCGCTCGCTCTCGCCACTGATGCGCACGGTGCTTGCCGATGGCGGCGACGGGCGCTTCCTGCTCGTCGGCGACACCAAGCAGTCGATCTACGGCTGGCGTGGCGGCACGCCCGGCCTTGTCGAGGCGATTCGCGCGGAGCACACGAGCGCCCTCGGCCCCGGCGAAACGCTTGCGACCAGCTACCGATCCTCGCCCGTGGTGCTCGCGTTCGTGAACACGGTCTTCGGTGCGCTCGAAGATCACCTGATGCCGCTTTCGCGCGACGAGGAGAAGGGCGAACTCGTGGAACTGACGCCGTTCCTCGAGTCGCACGGCGCCGACGGGGCCTTCACGGTGAACCCGCTGAAGCGCGCGATCGCGCAGTGGCGGTTCGAGCGTCACGAGGCGGCGCGCGACCTTCCCGGCGCGGTCAGCGCGTACCTCGTGGGAACGGAAGCGGTCGCTGCGCCGAAGAAGGCGTCTGGAAAGAAAGCCGCCGGCGGTCCGCCGTCGGCAGCAAGGCGCCCCGCAGGGGAAGCGGGCGGAGATCTGCCAGCTGGCGATGGCGGCGCCGCGACCGATGCGTCGCTCGGCGCGACCGCCGCGCAGCCAACGGGAGACGCTGGCGAGTCGCCCGCGCCGCCCCCCGTCGTGCTGAAGCCCGCCGAATGCGCGGCGCGGATCGCTGCGCGGCTGCATGCCGAGCAACCGTCGCGCAGCGTCGCGGTGCTCGCGCGCTCGAACAAGGATGTCGCCGATGTCATCGCGCTGCTGCGCGGGCTCGGGGTCGACGCGAGCGACGAGGGCCGATCCACGCTGCTCGACTCGGCGCCCGTCGCCGGAATCGTGATGCTGCTGCGGCTCGTCGACGATCCGGCCGATCGCATCGCCCACTTCATGGTCTCGCGTGGGGCGATGGGCGAGGTGACGGGGCTTGCGCCGCTCGAGTCCCACGCGCAGAAGCGCGGGGCGACCGACGCTGCGGCCGCCTTCTCGCAACGCATCCGCGCCGAAGTCGCCGACACGGGGCTGCCCGCGGTGATCGACCGCCTGGTGTCCGCGGTCGTCGGCAGGGGCGTTTCTCCACGCGATGCGGCGCGCCTGGGCCGGTTGCGCGCCATCGCCGAGCGATTCGCCGACGCAACCCCCGCGCGCATGAGGGGGTTCCTGCGCGAGGTCGAGCACGACGCCGCCGACTCGAGCGCCGCGCGCCGCGTGCGGGTGATGACGGTGCACAAGGCGAAGGGCCTTGAGTTCGACGAAGTCGTGCTGATGTCGCTCGACGAGTCGTGGGGCGAGCGCCTCGGCGCGTGGGGCGTGCTCACGAACGGTCCGAAGGAAGCGCCCGCGCTGGTCGCGCCGCTCTGGAACGCCAAGGCGCGCGCGTTCGTTCCCGAACTCGAGCTCTTTGCGCGCGAGGAGCGGCGGCGCCGCATGCTCGACGAGCTCTCCGCCTTCTATGTCGCGCTCACCCGCGCGCGGCACGGCCTGCATCTTCTGTTCGATGTCGCCGAGGTGCAGACGGGCCCGTCGAGCGCGGGGCTTGCCAAGCGCGCCTTGGCCGCACCCGCCGATCCGTTGGATCCGAGGGTGGCTGGGTGGTTCGTCGGGTTCGCGGGCGCGCTTGCGGCGGCGTCCAAGCCCTCGACCGACCCCTTCTGGCGCGTCGAACATGCGGGCTCGGTGCAGCCGAAGCCTCAGTCGCATGCGGTGGCCGCGCGCTGCGCGCTGCGTGGCGCAGAACTGCTCGCGCCGGGAGCCCTGCGTTCGGCCGCGCGCCCGCCCTCTTCAGGCGAGTCGGCCCAGCCGCACTCGCCACAGGGCGAGGCTGGTCGGGCGGCTCCCGTGAACCCCGACGCCGGGGCGCACGGTGCCGAGCCAGCCGATGCGCCGCTCTGGGCGCTCAACCCGTTCGCCGACGAAGACATCGCGCTGCGCGGCGTCCTGGTGCACGAGTGCTTCCGCGAGGTGCGCTCGGTCGACGCGCTGGCCGATTCGAAGGCGCGCGGGGAACTCGTGCAGCGTGCCGCCATGCGCGCCGAAGTGGAGAAGTGCGAGCCGGTCAGCGCTGAACTCATGCATGAGGTCGAGCAGCTTCTTGCCGGCATCGCCAGCCCGGGCAGCCCTGTCGGTCGCGCGCTTGCCGTGCCACGATGCTCACTGCGCCGAAGAGTGCGCCCCAGACTGCACCCACGCCTGCACCCACGCCTGCACTCAAGACTGCACCCACGCCCGCGCCCAAGTCCGCACCGAAGTGCCTTTCGTCCACCAGCGCCCCGACGGGTCCTTGGTCCGCGGCCGCATCGATCGCCTCGTGATCTACCGCCGCGTCGAGCAAGACGGAAGCACTCGCGTCACGGGTGCGAGCATCATCGACTTCAAGACGGGTGCCACGAAGCACTCGGAATCCCGCATGCAGTCGCTGGTAGCCCACTACCGCGAGCAGCTGTCGGCCTACCGCGAGGCGGTCGCGGCGCTGTGGCGGCTCGAGCCGTCGTCGGTCGGCGCCACGCTGCTCTTCGTCGACCGCGACGAGGTGCGGCCGCTCGCCTTCTGATCCGCGCGGCAAGAAACGGTCGCCAACGGAGATGTCGCCGAAAAAAACAGTCGCCTCGGCGTTGACCGAGGCGACTGTTCGATTGCCTGCCGCGAGTGAGTGGGAAGCGGCAGGGTGTGTGTTCAGGCGGTGGCCGGCTCACGCGGGGGGGAAGGCGAGCACGGCAAGTGGGGGAGTAAAAAGGGTAAGTGTGGGTAGTGCCTGCCTGAACACGGTCTTGAATACAGAATCGAGAGCTGACAACCGAGACTGTCGCTTGGGCGCGCGCTTAGGCGCGCCGGCGACGGGGAATGAAGCCTGTGAACCCGAGCAGCGCGATCGCGCTTGGTGCGGGAATGGTGAATGTCGCGTCGTTGACGAACTGCACGCCGCTGCCTTGGCCGCTGCTGTAGCCAAGCTTCAGGCTGACGAGCGCGGGGCCCGCCGCGGCGGCCGTGACGAACTGGCCGAGCTTGATCAGCCCGTCCGCGCCCACACGGCCTTGGTTATTCGTGGGGTTCGAGTTGTACCAACCCGGACCCGAGATGAAGTTCCCGAACGGGATCTGCGCCTGGTTCAGGCCTGCAGCGCCCCAGTCGGGGTCGCCGGCCGTCGTGTTGCCCGAGGCGGCGCCGATGCCGCCGCCGATCATCACATACGAGTCGAACGGATTCGTCTCGAAGGAGAACTGGGGATTCCACGACCCGACGGTTGTCGAGTGCACGCCGCCCGTCAGGGCATCGCGGTGAAGGAATGTCGCCTCGCCCGAGACAAGCGTCATCTGGAAGGCGTTGAGCACCGTGTCGTTCTGCCCGCTGAACCGGCCGAACAGCATGTGGCGCGCCAGGCCGCCGTCGACGGTGCGCACCACGAGATACTCGAGGAACGCGCCGTGCGCGGTGACGCACGCAGCTGCGGCAAGCGCCGCGGCAATCGCATGTTGCTTGGCCATGGATCGATCCTTCTGTCGCCGAACCGACGCGCGAGGCGCGATTCGGCGGAGGCCGGCTGGGGGTCGCCGGCGGTTCGATCTGAGGAGAGGGGACGGGACGGTGCTTGAGGGATTCGGGGGTCTGCCAGTCGAGGGGACTGGCGGTCGAAGAGTGAAGGGAGCCTCGGCCGTGTTGGCGACCGAGGCTCCCTGTCATTCACATCTTCGGCAGGGAGCCGTCAGTCGCGATCAGCGACGACGACGACCAGCGAGGCCGGCGAGGCCGAGCAGAGCGATCGCGCCCGGAGCGGGGATGGTGAAGGTGCCTTCACCGAACACCACCGAGCCACCCTGGCCGTTGTTGAAGCCGACCTTCAGGAAGAGGGTCGCGGAGGGGTCGTTCGAGCCGATCACGAACTGACCGAGCTTGACCTTGCCCGACGCGTCGACGCGGCCCTGGAGGTTCGGGGGGTTGCCGTTGAACCAGCCAGCGCCCGAGGTCGTGGTGCCAGCAGCGAGGAACGGAACCTGCGCCTGGTTGAAGCCAGCCGCGCCCCAGTCGGGATCGGCGTTCGTCGAGTTGCCCGAGGCGAAGCCTTCGCCGCCACCGATGCAGACATACGAGTCCATGGCACCGGGAGCGAGAACGAACTGCGGGTTCCAGGTTCCCGCCACGGTCGAGGCGGCGCCGCTGAGCGCGTCGTTGTGCCAGAAGACGGGGTTGCCACCGCCGACGGTCTTGTTGAAGTGGAACGCGTTGAGGACGGTGTCGGTCGAGCCAGCGGTGAACTGCCCGAAGAGCACCCACTTGGTCAGGCCGCCGACGGTACCGGCGTTCTGAACGTCGTAGCCGATGAACGCGGCCGAGGACGAGCCGGCGATCGCGAGGGCGGCGAGGGAGATCACGCTAGCGTTGATACGGTTCATTTTTCACTCACTCCTAAATGGTTTGGGACAGGGACACACAATCGAACACACACAATCGAAGCCGAGCGACGACGAGCCGTCGGCGGATTGATCCGTTGCGTCGTGTTTGCGAGTCGTGTTCCGAGCCCAAGGCTCGAGCGAGGTCGTGTGCCGGCGAGCAAGGCTCTGCCAGGCACGGAACGCTCGCGAGGCCTGCTTGCGCAGGCACGCCGGAGTTCCGGCGCAGCGGGCGGCGGGGGCCGCCTGTGCTGCTCGTTCCAACCTCAAGGGGGGCGAGGCTGGAACTCGGGAAAGGGGGAACGGGACCCGTCCTCGGCCTGGTGCAGGGCTGCACTTCGGCGTTGGACACACGACGAAAGTTGTGTTGAAGAAGGCTCTGCCGAGAACCGACCCGCGGTGGGCTGGCGCGAACGCGGGGAGCATTCGCTGGATTCGCTCGCGCCGAGGGGGCGCGGGCGACAGCCCGAGGGTTCCGCTTTCCATGCGGCGTGGGTTGTTCTCGTCGACCACGGCGCTCCAACGCCTGGTCATCCTTTTCTCACTCGACCTCGAGAGCTTTCCTTTTCTACCTCTGACCCTATTCGCTCGCTCTCTCGGCCTTTTCCACACTCTCCAGCCTTTTCTTCACACACACCTTCCAGCGACTTGCTTCAGACCTCAGCGTTTGCTCGCCTTGGCCATCCACGCGCCGCCACCGCAACAATGCTGCGGGTCGTAGGGGTTGGAAGGAGGAGTTGCCGAGATTTTCAAAGAATGTTCCGAAGTCGCGAGTCGGAAAGGGGTTTGGGAGGGTGGAAAGTCCCGTTAGACTCGCGCCATGGCGCTTCCGAGAGCCCGTTTTCTGCTCCTGATGGCCGCGGCAGCGGTCGTCGGAGCCACCGCAATCGGCGCGAATGGCGCGGTGCGCGACGCGAAGGCCGTCGCGGCCGCCCCCGTGCGCGCGGCGGCAGCGCCCGCCGCCTTCGAAGATCAGCCGATCCGCTACGGCCGCGACATTCGGCCGATTCTTTCGGACCGTTGCTTCCTGTGCCACGGCCCGGATCGCGCGAAGCAGCAGGCGGGGCTGAGGCTCGACAGCTTCGAGGCCGCGACCGCCGCGCGCGAGGATGGCGCGGCGATCGTGCCGGGAAAGCCCGAGGAAAGCGCGATGTGGGCCCGCATCAACTCGCACGATCCCGACGAGATGATGCCGACGCCCGAGAGCAACAAGAAGCCGCTGAGCGACGCCGAGCGCGAACTGGTGCGCCGCTGGATCGAGCAGGGCGCGCCCTACGAGGAGCACTGGGCCTTCGCCGCGCCCGAGGCGCATGCGGCGCCCGAAGTGCGCGACTCGACCAAGGTCCGCGGCGACATCGACCGCTTCGTGCAGGCGAAGCTCGAGTCGATGGGCAGCGGCATGAGCGTCGAGGCCGACCCCGCGGCGCTCGTTCGCAGGCTGTATCTCGACCTGACGGGCCTTCCGCCGACGCCCGATGAAACCGATGCGTTCCTCGCCGACGCGCGGTCCGACCGCTACGAGCGCCTCGTCGACAGGCTGCTGACCGAGGAACCCTACGCGACGCGCACCGCCGAGCGCCTGAGCGTTCCGTGGCTCGACCTTGCGCGCTACGCCGACACGAACGGCATCCACATGGACGCGGGCCGCCAGATGTGGCTCTGGCGCGACTGGGTCATCGACGCCTTCCGCGCCAACAAGCCCTACGACCGCTTCATCGTCGAGCAGCTGGCGGGCGATCTCCTGCCCGACGCCACCGTCGACAACCGCATCGCGAGCGGCTTCAACCGCGCGCATGTGATCACCGACGAGGGCGGCGCGATCAACGAGGAGTACCTGCTCGAGTACGCGGTCGACCGCGTGAACACGACTGGCACCGCCTTCCTGGGCCTTTCCGTGGGCTGCGCGCGCTGCCACGACCACAAGTTCGACCCGATCACGGCCGAGGACTACTACGCGCTCATCGCGTTCTTCAACTCGAACGAGGAGCCCGGGCTCTACTCGCAGGCGGCCGATCCGTACCGAGCCTTCGAGCCTGCGATCGAGGTGCCGCGCGCGGCCGACGCCGAGAAGCTGTCGCTGATCGCGGCCGCGGAGGAGCGTGCGCGTGCGGAGCAGGCCTCGGCGGGCGAGGAAGAGCGTGGCGCGCTCGAGCTGTTCGTGCGCGACCTGCGCGCGGGCTTCGCGTTCGCGCCCGCGCAGGTCGTGGCCGCGAAGAGCGCGGGCGGCGCGTCGATGACGGTGCAGCCCGACGGCTCGGTGCTCGCGGGCGGCGAGAATCCGGCCGACGACGACCACGAGATCGTGCTGCGCACCGAGGCCACGGGCCTGCGCATGCTCATGCTCGAGGCGATGACCGACCCGTCGCTCGCGGGGGGCCGCGTGGGCCGCGCTCCCAACGGCAACGCGGTGCTCGACCACATCGAGGTCGAGGCGGTGTCGGTCGCCGATCCATCGCGGCGCGAGACCGTGCCCTTCGCGTGGGCGTGGGGCGACTACGAGCAGGAGAACGGCGACTACCGCGCGGTGAACGCGCTCGCCAAGGACGACGGCCGCCAGTGGGCCGTGCGCTCGCACGAGGTCGGTGGCCCGCGCACGGCGCTCTTCGCCGCGGCCCGGCCGTTCGGCTTCGAAGGCGGCACCGAGCTCGTGGTGCGGCTCCACTATCGCTCGCCCTATGCGCAGCACATCTTCGGCCGCGTTCGGCTCACGCCCGTGGCTGCGACCGACGCGGCGATCGCGCGGCTGCCCGAGGCCGCGAGCAGCTGGTACATCGCGGGCCCCGTCGTCGGCTCGCCCGGCGCCGCATACGACGCCGAGTTCGGGCCCGAGAAGGAAGCGGCGTTCGTGCGCGGCAAGCGCTTCACCACCGCCGACGGCGCGACGATCGAGTGGCGCCATGCGCCCGGCGTGATCGATGGGCAGGCCGCGGGCCTTGCGGCCAGCGTCGGCGGCGAGTTCGTGGCGCGTCAGGTGTTCTCGCCCGACGCGCGCAGGCTCGAGCTTTCGCTTGGCTCGGACGACGGGATCGTGGTGTACCTGAACGGCCGCAAGGTGCACGAGAACCGCACGGCGCGCGCCGTCGCGCCCGACCAGGACCGCATCACGCTCGACCTCGCGCCCGGCGAGAACTTCCTCGTCTGCAAGGTGGTGAACACGGGCGGACAGTCGGGCTTCTACGCGCGGCATGTGGCGGCCGCGGACGCGATCGACCGCGCGACGGTGGCCGCGATTCCGCCCGACGCCGCGGTGCGCGCCGAGGCGATCGAGGCCGCGCGCAACGCGTGGCGCACGCGCTTCTCGCCCACCTACATCCGCGCGGCGAAGGACCTCGAGCGCCTGGCGCAGGAGCGGCAGCAGATCGTGGGCTCGACGCCGAAGACGATGGTGATGAAGGAGCTCGCCATGCCCCGCGAGACCTTCGTGCACACCCGCGGCGCGTACGACCATCCCGACCGCAGCCGTCCCGTGAAGCGCGCCGTGCCCGCGGTGCTCGGAACGCTGCCCGCCGAGCTTCCGCAGAACCGCCTCGGCCTCGCGCAGTGGCTGGTGTCGCCGCAGAACCCGCTCACCGCGCGCGTGGTGGTGAACCGCTTCTGGGAGATGTTCTTCGGCAACGGCATCGTGCGCACGAGCGACGACTTCGGCCTGCAGGGCGAGTGGCCCGCCAATCCCGAGCTGCTCGACACGCTGGCGGTGCGGTTCGCCGAGGGCGGCTGGAACATGCACGCGCTGATCAGGGACATCGTGACGAGCTCGGCGTACCGCCAGGCGTCGCGCGTGCGCAGCGAGATGGCGGTGGCCGACCCCGTGAACCGCTACCTGTCGTTCTTCCCGCGGCAGCGCCTGAGCGCCGAGCAGATCCGCGACCAGGCGCTCTATGTGGGCGGCCTGCTCGTCGAGAAGCCGGGCGGCCCGAGCGTGAAGCCGTACCAGCCCGAGGGGCTCTGGCAGGAAGTGGCGATGCTCCAGTCGAACACGCGCGTCTACCAGCAGGGGATGGGCGAGGACCTCTGGCGGCGCAGCATGTACACCTACTGGAAGCGCGCCGCGCCGCCGCCGTCGATGCTTACCTTCGACGCGCCCACGCGCGAGTTCTGCACCACGAAGCGCCTGGCCACCAATACGCCGCTGCAGGCGCTCGTCCTGTGGAACGATCCGCAGTTCGTCGAGGCCGCGCGCGCCGCCGCCGAGCGCGTGCTGCGCGCCGAGGGCAACGACGCCACGCGCATGCGGGAGCTGTTCCGCCGCGCGACGGGCGAGGATCCGAGCGAGAACGCGCGCGCCGCCATGCAGGCGACGCTCGAGCGGAACCGCGAGCGCTACCGCGCGGCTCCCGAGGACGCGATGAAGCTGGTCGAGGTGGGCGAGGCGCCGCGCGCCGAGGGCATCGATGCGCCCGAGCTCGCGGCGTGGACGATGCTTGCGAACGCGGTGCTGTCGAGCGACGCCACCATCGTGAAGGACTGAACCCGAGGAGAAGCGATGTCGAAGCAGAGGATCACAGCGACGCCGGCCGACGGACTCGAGGAGTACCTCCTCAACATGACGCGCCGCCGCTTCTTCGGGAATGTGGCGACCACGCTCGGCGCGGGCCTTGGCGGCGTGGCGCTGTCGCAGCTCTTCGGGCGCGACGCGGCGGCATCGCCCGTCCTCGGCGCGAACGGGCTTCCCGCGGGCGACGGAGGCTTCGTGCCGGGGCCGCACTTCGCGCCCAAGGCGAAGCGCGTGATCTACATGCACATGGAGGGCGCGCCGAGCCAGCTCGACCTGTACGACTACAAGCCCGAGCTCGTGAAGCGCTTCGACGAGGACCTTCCCGACAGCGTGCGCAACGGGCAGCGGATCACGGGCATGACGAGCGGTCAGTCGCGGTTTCCCGTCGCCCCGACCAAGTTCCGATTCGACCGCTTCGAGAACAACGAGGACGGGCTGTGGCTGTCGGAGCTGCTGCCGCACACGGGCAGGATCGCGAAGGACATGTGCCTGATCCGCTCGATGCACACGCAGGCGATCAACCACGAGCCCGGAATCACCTTCTTCCAGACGGGAACCGAGCAGCCCGGGCGCCCGAGCTTCGGCTCGTGGATGAGCTACGGCCTCGGCAGCATGAACCAGAACCTGCCGAGCTTCGTGGTGATGATCACGCAGGGCTCGGGCAACATGCAGGCGCTGAGCGCGCGCTTCTGGGGCAGCGGGTTCCTGCCGAGCGAGCACCAGGGGTGCCGCCTGCGCTCGGGCCGCGACGCGGTGCTCTACCTGCGCGATCCGGACGGGGTGAGCCGCGAGGATCGCCGCGAGATGCTCGACCTCGTCGGCGCGCTCAACGAGGAGGAGTTCGCGGAGAGCCTCGATCCCGAGGTGCGCGCGCGCATCGCGCAGCACGAGATGGCGTACCGCATGCAGATGTCGGTGCCCGAGCTCACCGACTTCAGCGACGAGGACCCCGCGACGCTCGAGATGTACGGGCCCGATGTGCACAAGCCCGGCTCGTTCGCGGCCAACTGCCTTCTGGCGCGGCGGCTGGCCGAGCGAGATGTGCGATTCATCCAGCTCTACATGCGCGGATGGGACCAGCATGGCAACCTGCCGGGCGAGCTGAGCGCGCAGGCGAACGCGGTCGACCAGGCGCAGTCGGCGCTGGTGCAGGACCTGAAGCGCCGCGGAATGCTCGACGAGACGCTCGTGCTCTGGGCGGGCGAGTTCGGCCGCACGGTGTACTCGCAGGGCCAGCTCGCGCGCGACAACTACGGCCGCGACCACCATCCGCGCTGCTTCTCGGTGTGGGTGGCGGGCGGCGGCTTCAAGGGCGGCATCAGCTACGGAAAGACCGACGAGTACTCGTACAACATCGTCGAGAACCCCGTCGAGGTGCATGACCTGCACGCGACGATGCTGCATCTCCTCGGGCTGAACCACGAGAAGCTGGTGTACCGCGCGCAGGGCCGCGACTATCGGCTGACCGATGTCAAAGGCAAGGTCGTGCGCGACATCCTTGCGTGATCGCCACGATGCTCGAGGCGATCGCAGCGCTGCTTGAACTGGCGATGGGCGCGCCGTCGCGGGTGCACTCGGCGCGATCGCGCTGGTTCGTTTGGACACTCTTCGCGCTCGCCGCCACCGCGCTCGCGGTGGGCGCGGTCGTTGTCCTTCTCTCGCTCTGAACGAACGGTGCCTGGCACCTGCCTGGCACCTGCCGCGCACCAGCCTGGCACCTGCCGCGCACGCGCACGGCACCTCCCGTCTCGCTGCCGCGACGCTTCCGAGCAGTTGCCGCCGAGGTGCCGTGCGGGTGCCAGGCACCTCGCGCGCGCCCGTCGCACCTCGGGCTGCAGTTCGTCGACAGGGGAATTCTTCCGCGGGAAATGACGGAAGCGCAGGCGCAGCCGCCGCCGTGTTCGCGTTCCGCGCAGGTGCCTGGCTCCTTCGCGGCACGGTGCCGGCACCTGTGCGGCACATGCCGTTCACTTCCGCGGCACGCGACGGCCTGTTGCGCGGTCGGTGCCAGGCAGGTGCCAGGCAGGTGCACGGCGCGTGCCAGGCACGGTTCTCGGCTACTGTCCCCGCCCATGTCGGCCACCACGCTGATCATCGACTTCGACAGCACCATCGTCG
>JBJTOV010000253.1:0-2817 GCA_046074745.1 Planctomycetota bacterium
GTGGCGCGCTTCGTGGGTGCGCCCGACTACGGCCGCGTGCGCGCGTCGCTCGACGGCGGCGCATGGAGCGCACCCATCGACCTGAAGCGCGCCGAAGTGGTGGCGGTCGACGACATCGATCTCGGCGTGTGCACGCCGGCGCGCGGCCGCATCTCGGTTCGCATCGAGGCCTTGCCCGCGAGCGGGGAGGCCTTGCCCGCGAGCGGTGAGGCCTCGCCCGCTCGCGGTGAAGCCTTGCCCGCGAGCGGCCAGGGCGCAGACATCCGCGCACGCCGCATCTTCGGGGTCGATGGATTCAGGCTCGCGGCGCCGTGAGGCGGGGGGCCGGCTCGTGCGGTCACTTCGCGCGGGCGTCGAGCGACTTCCAGTCGATCGCGGTCCGCTGGCCGACCTCGGCCTTCAGCCGCTTCGCCGTGCCCGCGGGAAACTCGAGCGCGTACTTGACGCGGCGGTTCGACCCGTAGCGGGAAAGATTCCGCTCGTAGATCGCAAGCGCCTGCAGTTCCTTGCGGAGCGGCTCCTTCTTCGCCTCGTGCACGGCGGTCACGATCCCGTCGGCGTCGACGAACACGATGTCGAGGTCGACGAGGCAGTCCTTCATCCAGTAGGAGAGGAGCCGCGGCGTGGGGTGCACGAACACCATCGCGGTGCCCGCGGGGAACTCGCTGCGCGCACCCATGCCGATCGCGCGGGTCTCCTCGGTCAGGCAGAGCTCGCAGTCCCAATCCTCGCCGAAGAAGCGCAGCTTCTCGCGCGGCAGGCCTTGCTGGGGATCGCAATGAAGCACGGTGCCCGGCGGAATCTCGGGCTTCTTCGAGGGCGGCTGCGCGGGAGCGGTGGGCTTCGCGGCAGGAGCCTCGGCGGGCGGCGTGGCCGCATCGCCAGCCGGCGGGCCGAACACGAAGAGAAGCGCGAGCGAGCAGGCGGCGGGGTGCATGGGTGTTCTCTTCGTGTGCGTGGGCCAACGATGGATGGTCGAACGGTGCGCGGGGGGCGGGGATTCAGGCGCTGCGCGCCGTGGTTTCGCGCGCGAGAACCAGCGTTCGCGCCGTGGCCTCGCGGCCGTCGCGCCGACTGCGCCCGCTTGATCGGCCGCTCGCTGGCCCGCGATCAGCCCATCCGCTGCGGGTTGGTCCGCTGCGGCTCAGTCCGCTTCCCTTCAGTCCGCTTCCCTTTAGTCCCAGGTGTTCGCAGACTTGCTCTTCCCCGCGCCTGCCTTCGCGGCCTTCGCCGGCTTCGACTTCGCCTCGACGGTCACGCGTCCGGCCTTCTTCACGGTCTTCGCGGTCTTCTTCGCAGTGCCGTTCCCGTTCGCATGGCCGTTCCCGTTCGCGGAGCCGTTGGTCGCGGCCGCAGCGGCGCGCTCCTCGGGCGTCCAGCCGGTCTCCCAGCTCTTCGGGTAGTTGAGGTCGTCGTAGGCGAGCGCCGCCTTCGTCGGATAGAGCGGCGCGAAGGTGTCGCACATCACCGCGAGCTCGTTCGTGTGCGTGGCGCCCAGCGTGGCCTCGACCGTGCCCGGGTGCGGGCCGTGCGGGATTCCCTGCGGATGAAGCGACAGCGAGCCCTGCTCGATGCCCTTGCGCGCCTTGTAGTTGCCCTCGACATAGTAGAGCACCTCGTCCGAGTCGAGGTTCGAGTGGTTGTAGGGCACCACCACGGCGAGCGGATGGAAGTCGAGCGGACGCGGGCAGAACGAGCAGATGACGAAGTTGTGGGCCTCGAAGGTCTGGTGGGTCGGCGGCGGCATGTGGTGCTTGCCGACGATCGGGCTGAAGTCGTCGATGTTGAAGCAGTAGGGGTAGTAGCAGCCGTCCCAGCCCACGATGTCGAGCGGGTGGTAGCTGTAGGTGTACGAGTGCACCTGATCGCGGCTCTTGATGCGCACCTCGAACTTGCCCTTCTTGTCGAAGGTCATGGGCAGTTCGGGCAGGCGCAGGTCGCGCTCGCAGTAGGGCGCGTGCTCGAGGAACTGCGCGGTCTTCTTCGACATGTAGCGCGGCGGCGGCAGGATGTGCGAGCCGTTCACGCTCTCCATGAGCAGGAAGCGCGGCGCGGGCTCGTCCGCCTTGGGGGCGTCGAACACGAAGCGGTAGATCGTGCCCTTCGGGATCACGATGTAGTCCTTCGGGCCGAACTTGAGCGCGCCGAACATGGTGAACACGGTGCCCGATCCGAAGTGGATGAAGAAGCACTCGTCGGCCATCGCGTTCTTGAAGTGGTAGTCCATGCCCTCGGCGGGCACGCACACGCTGATCTCGACATCGGCGTTGCCGAAGAGCACCGTGCGGCCGGTGACGGGGTCGCCCTTCGGCGGCATCGGCATGCTCTTCACATGGCGCATGCGCATGGTGTCGCGCTCGACATACTCGGCCTTGGTCGAGTAGAGCGGCTTCCACCCGATGACCTGCGTGGGCGGATTGATGTGGTAGAGCGTCGAGGTCGGGCCGACGAAGCCTTCGGTGCCGAAGACCTCCTCGGCGTACAGCCCGCCGTCGGGGCGGCGGAACTGGATGTGGCGCTTGGGGGGGAGCTTGCCGAGCTTGGTGTAGAAGGGCATGGCGGAATTCCTGAGGCGCCAAGTGTACCCCGCGCGCCGTGCGCGATCACGGCCGTCCGCAAGGCGTTTCGGGGCGTGGCGATCGGGGAAATCTCACCGCGTCGGTGGTGGTTCGAACGCCGCGGCGCGGATGGTTGCGCGGTCGGCGTCGTCGAGCGCGTGCGAGCGCTCGTTGGCCCACGCGACCATCTGCACGGCGATCAGGCGCACCTCGGGGTTCGCGAAGTCGCCGGGGTGGCCGAGTGTGGTGACGGCGATCC
>JBJTOV010000254.1:0-6277 GCA_046074745.1 Planctomycetota bacterium
GGGAACCGGAGCGTCGTCGCCGAGCGCGGGCTTGAGCGCGTTCCAGTCGATCGAGCCGCGCGCGACGCGCGGAGGCGTGCCTGTCTTCAGGCGGCCAAGCTCGAAGCCGAGCGACTTGAGCGCCGCGCTGATCCCGCGAGCGCTGCCTTCGCCCGTGCGGCCGCCCTCGTGCTTCTCCTCGCCCGTGTGCATGAGCGCGCGCATGAAGGTGCCCGTGGTGAGCACCACGGCGCGCGCCGACAGCGGGCGCGGCGCACCGCGCGCGGGCTCGAGCGGCACGGTGAACACGCAGCGCGCGAGCGCGTCGCCACGCAGGTTCGCGTCGACGGCGGGTGCATCGGGGCCCATGCGCCGCGAGCCCGGCGGCAGAAGCACGCCGCAGGCGGCGCCGTCCGAGTCGGTCAAGATCGCATCGACGGTTCCCTCGAGCACATCGATGCCCGCGCACGCGGCGACGAGGCGCTGCACTTCGGCGCGATAGGCGTACTTGTCGCACTGCGCGCGCGGCCCGCGCACCGCGGGGCCCTTGCTCGAGTTCAGCACCTTGAACTGGATGCCCGAGGCGTCGGCCGCAAGGCCCATCAGCCCGCCGAGTGCGTCGATCTCGCGCACCATCTGGCCCTTGGCGAGGCCGCCGATCGCGGGATTGCAGCTCATCTGCCCGATGCGCGCGGGCTCCATCGACACGAGCGCCACGCGCGCACCCGGCCCGAGCGCCGCCGCCGCCGCGCGCGCGGCCTCGGTGCCTGCGTGGCCGCCGCCGACCACGATGACCTCGTAGCGGTCGCAGTCGGAGGGCGAGCCGTATGCGGTGTCCATGGGGTTTTTCAAGGGCGGCAATGGTAGTCGAGCGTGGGCATCCCGCGCGGAGGGCGCAAGGAGCGCTTGCGCGGCGCGGCTGAAAGGCGTCGTCACGCGCGGTACAAGTGCGTCGCAGCCGAGCGCGTTGACGGTAGACTGGGCGCGCGCGGCGTCCGAACGCGGACTGCGCCGACCCGCACATCATGCCACACGCCGGAGAAGACCATTGCCCAAGCCGAAGATCAGCTTCGATGAGTTCACACTGCCGTTCATGAAGGACCCGTACGAGGATATCGACGAGCCTGCGGAGGACGACGGCGAGGCAGAGGACCCCGATCACGGCGATGTGCTCGAGGAAATGGAGCGGGTCGCAGGCCAGCACGCGACCTTTCTCGGAACCCTTCGAAGCAAGACCGCCGGCTGGACGACCTGGCGCCACGAGAGCCACTTTTTCCTGATGAAGCTTGCGGACGACAAGTACGAGTGGGCGCTGTTCCGCATCGCGTGGGACGACAACTGGGGCGTGTACGGGTGGGAGTGCGATGCGAGGGGTTCCGGATTCGATGGCGAGCAAGACGCTGCGAAGCGGCTGGTCGGCGCCCTGTTCGAGCGTTGGGACATCGACCTCAAGTCCGCCGACGCCCGCGCCCATCGGAAGTTCCTCAAGTCGCTCGGCTCGTAGCGGCGGTGGACATGCGGCTCGGGGCCCTTCGAGCGACGCCGCAGGGCCTGAATGCACCGCGGCCGAAACACAGGCCGCGCCGCAGGAGCGGGTGCATCGCGGCATCAACGCGTGCTATTCTCCCATGGTTCCGCCGCCTTAGCTCAATTGGCAGAGCACCTGATTTGTAATCTGGAGGTTGCCGGTTCGATTCCGGTAGGCGGCTTGCGCGGTGGGTTCGTCGGCGTCCGAGAGCGATGCGCGGATTCCTCGCGCGTGGCTTCCAGAACGACGCTCCGCACGGTTCCACCATGATCTTCGCCACGATTCTCGCAGACGCATTCGCGTCGCCCGCCGCCTCGCCCGCCGCAGCTTCCGCAGCCGTGCCCGACCCCGCGCAGGCGGCGCAGGCCGCTGCCGATGCGCCCGCGGCTCCCGTGGCCGAGATCGTCGCGTCCGACCCGACGCGCGAGGCCATGGTCCGCATCGTGCGCAACCTGCAGTCGACCGAGTTCGGCCAGTGGCTGCAGCAGCATGAGGCGGCGTGGAACGCGATCGCGATCGCGTCGCTCTTCGTGCTTGGTTTCGGCCTGAACCTGCTGATCCGCCGCATCGTGTCGGCGGCGATCGCGCGCGTGATGAAGCGCGCGGGGCGGCACGCGCTCGCGAAGGCGATCGTCGACTCGAAGATCGTGGTGCCGCTGGCCGCGATCGTGCCGCTGCTCCTGGTGGCGCGCGTGCTCACGATCCTCGGCGAGGCCGGCGTGATCAACCCGGTGGCGGCGACGCCCGTGTCGAACATCGCGACTGCGTTCGCGATCCTGCGCGGGTTGACGGCGTTCGGGCGGGGCCTTCAGGTGGCCGACGAGCTCTACTCGGCGCGGCCCGAGGTGAACCGCCCGGGCGCGCTGCGCGGGTACCGCCAGGTGGCGATGGTGCTGGTGGGCCTCTCCGCGGGAATCTCGGCCGCGGCGATCGCGGTCGGCAAGAGCCCCGTGGTGTTCCTCGCGGCGCTTGGCGCGGCGGGCGCGATCCTCGGCGTCGTGTTCAAGGATGTGCTCTTCTCGCTCGTCGCGAACCTCATGCTCACCGCGAACGACGCACTGCGCGTGGGCGACTGGGTCGAGCTGAAGCAGCACTCGATCGACGGCCGCATCGCCGAGATCAAGACGACGAGCGTTCGCGTGCAGAACGCGGACGGCACCGTGCACTCGGTGCCGATCTCGCGCTTCGTGCAGGAGCCCTACCTGAACTACCGCTCGAAGTACGGCTCGCCTGGACGCCGCATGCGCCGCAGCCTGCGCGTCGACCTGCGCACGGTGCGTGCGCTCGAGGCGGGGGAGCTGTCCGCGCTCGCGGCGAACCGCGCGCTCGCGGGCACGGTCGAACGCGCGCGCCAGGCCGCGGGCGACGCGCCCGTCACGAACCTGTGCGTCTTCCGTTCGTTCGCCGAGCGCATGCTTGCGTCGCACGAGGGCGTCGACACTTCGCTGCCCGTGGTGGTCTCGCAGCCCGAGCCCACGCCGAACGGCCAGCCTGTCGATGTGCTGTGCTTCATCCGACCGAACGCCGCGCCCGACCTCGCGAGCGTCGAGGGCGCGCTGCTCGACCGGCTCTCGCTTGCGCTTCCGTGCTTCGGTCTGCGCTCCTACCAGACCGGCAGCGATCTCGGACCCAACCCCGGCGCCCTCGCGTTCCTCGCCCCGCAGGATCTCGCGGCCGCAGGGGTCGCGCAGCCCTAGTTTCCCCGCGTTTCGCGGCGTTTCCCCGTTCCGTTTGCCCCTCGCGGCAACCTCATGTACCATCCTCGCCCCGCTCCCCGCGGGAACCCACTTCGGGCGGATACTCAAGTGGCCAACGAGGGCAGACTGTAAATCTGCTGACTTACGTCTACGGGGGTTCGAATCCCTCTCCGCCCATTGATTTGAGTTGCACGAGGTTGCACGGTCTCGCAAGGACTGGCGCAACCTCGCTGCGTTTCAGGGTTTAGCGAGGACGACTTCGGCTCGGTGCGAGAGGGTGCGGCGGGGATCTGCGCCGCATTCTGCGCCACCTGTGCGCCGCTTTCTGCGCCGCCCTGGGTGGAAGCGCGGGAGATCCACGGCCCTGACCCCGTCACGGCCTTGAAGTGCAGGTCCTTCGACTGCAGGTAGTGCTTCGCCGCCACCGTCGGGCTGTGGCCGAGCCACTTCGAGCTCTCGTGAATCGGGTACTCCCCGGCCCAGTCGGTGGCGCAGGATGCCCTGAGGTTCTGAAGAAGCCGGGGCCAGGGCTTCATGCCGGCACGGGCGACGATCTTCTTGAGCCCTTGGAAAATGTTCACATGGGCTCGGTGCGCCTGCGGCACCATCTCAACAGCGCCCTCCTCGGCGGCTTCGTGGAGCTCGATCAGGATCGGCTGTAGCTCGGCGCAGACCGGCACGATGCGGACGGCGTGGTTCGGATTCGCCTCGGTCTTGGGGCTCCGCACCGTGAGCGACTTCTGCTCCCAGTTCAGGTCGGACCACTTCAGTTCGCGGATCTCCGACGGGCATCGAAGTCCCGCGTACCGGGCGATGCCGATCAGCGCCCGCCACTGGATGCTGGGGCACGCGTCGAGGAGCTTCTGCGTGTGCTCCTTCGAGATGTAGTGCGCCCTCTCCGGGTTCGACTGCGAGCCCGCCTTCATGTGCTCGAACGGGCTCGCGGTGACGAGTTTCCAGACTTTCGCCTTGCTGAAGATCGCCTTCGCGATGTTCGTGCGCTTCGCCACCGTCGCCCGGGAGAGGGAGCGTGGTCCCTCCTTCTCCCGGACGCGTCCGCCAGACGAGATTCTCGCGCGCCATGCATCGGCGTCCGCCGGCGTGATCGTGTCGATCGGCGTGTCGGCGCCGAGGTGCAGGAGTAGCGAGTCGGTGCACTGCTTGTAGGCAGCCATCGTGCCGGGCTTGACGGTTCTGGCCTCCGTGAAGCGTCTGATGAGCTCTGAGAGCGTGATGCGGCTGGATGCTGCCGCGAGCAGGCCCGCTGCGCGAAGCCGCGCCTGCGTTCCGTGCGGGAGCCCCTTGATCCACTCGATCATCGACGCGTCGTGCGAGGTGCCCAACGCCTTGTCCTGAAGGAGCTGCTCGACGCGAAGGCGGAACGTCTCCGCCTGCTTCTTGCTCACCTTGCCGAGGCGAAGGCTGCGATGCTTGCCGTCGCCGCTGACCAAGGTGACTCTTCGCGTGCCGTTCTTGTCGTTGCATACGCTTGCCATGGTTCAGCGTCCCTCCGAGTCCGTCTCGTCCGCCGCGATGTACCGATCGAGTTCGAGCACGTCGTAGCGGACCGCACGCTTGAGCTTCTTACTACGGAGGAGTTTTTCCTTGGTAATTGTCCAAAGATGGCGCTCGCTGATCCCGAGATACCTTGCCGCCTCCCTGGAGGTGAGGAGGCGATTGCCGAGTCTGTCGTCGCTGGAACCTGAAGTCATGTGCCCGTCCCGTGCTGCTGTCGTCTCGCGTGTCTGCGCGCACGCATGGCGGCCACGAGGACATCCGCGTGGCGACGCCGATCATGGCGACTCCGCGTGGCGAGACGAGGCCATCAGCGCGCCTCGTCGGAAGTCCGGTTGCAGTTTGCAGCGGACCCTGTGCAGTCTGCCGTGGGGTCGTCTACGAGCCCCTCTGCGTGATCCCGCGAGGCGCATGTTGAAGTCGTCCTCCGGGGTATGCGCGGTCGAGTTCGGTGCCGCTGATCACGACTTTGCCCTTCTTCATCTCGGTGCGTAGCTCGCCGTTCTCGATCCTGCTCTTGAACGTGCGCGTGTCGACTCCGAGTATGCGGGCGGCCTCCGCCGTCGTGTACATCCTGGATGGGCTGAAGATGTCCTTCGGCTTCGGCAGTGGGACGATGAGCTGCTCGAAGCCTTCCCATGCAGTCACGTGGCGGACATAGCCCGAACTCGATGCACGGCGCAGGCGGTTGAGCGTGCGCTGCTGCTCATCGTTGAGTTTCGTTGCATCGACGGCGGCGAGAATCGCCTTGAAGTCACCAACCCGCGCGGCTCCCTCGTCGTGCTGCGAGGACGCCGTGAGCATCGCGAGCAGCGTTTGTTCGCCCCACGCACGAACGGCCTGCACGCTGCTGATCGGCGCACGGCGAAGTCGGTCGTTCAGGTAGCCCCACCAGTCCGCCGAGGTCGGGCGTGGTCCGGTCTTCAGGCGTTTGGCGCAAAGCCGCACCATGAGCTGGTCGGTGGCCGCAGACGGCGCGTGCGCACCCTTCGCCGAAGGATCGACCCGGTCGAGCACGGCGATGACGTATCGCGTGACGTCATCCGGACTCGGCAGGTCGCCCTTGCGAGGGGCGGATGGGAACCGTGGCCGCGAGTCATCGGCGGGCGGGGGGGCAAGCTTCGGCATGATGCGCGGACGGTAGCGTCCGAAATCCAGCAAAGGCCAACGGTTCGGCGGGATACGCACGGTCAGGATCGCCCAGCTGGACGGTGCCCCGGCCTGGATCTGGCGTTTCGATCGTCAAGATCGTGGGAGACTGTTTTGAGGACCGCGACGAGTTCGGTATCGTCACCTCCTCAGGATCGGCGCCTCTGAGGAGAGGTGCATTGGAGGATTCATGAAGATGCGCTTCTCAGTGGCGGCTCTTGTCGCTGCGTCAGACCTCTCGATCTTGCTAAGTGCCTGGGGTCCGTGTCCGAACTGATCGCGACGATTGCGCAGCTTGCACCGCGCGAAGGAGAACGAATGAACGCTCGATTCCGAATGCTTGGAGCAGTTTCAATGCTCGCCGTCGCAAGTGCTGCATGTGCGCAGGACGCCGTGCAGTGGCGCGTGC
>JBJTOV010000255.1:0-9349 GCA_046074745.1 Planctomycetota bacterium
CCTGCTTGCCCTCCGACACAGCTGCCCGCCGTCTCGAAGTCGAGGCTGACGGGGCTGGTGACCGACACCGCCGAGAAGGCGGCGCGCGGAGTGCTGTCGTTCGTGATCTCGCCCGCCGTGTTGGCGACGCGGAAACGGTACGACACGGTCGCAAGGCACGGCGCCTCCGGGAAGGTCGCGCGCCAGGTGTTGCCCGACACAGGCACGAGCGGCCGCTCCACATCGGTTCCGTTCACGGTGACGATCATCCTGCCCGACGCCGGGTCGAGCGTGGCGCCGTTCGCGGGCGCGACGGTGACATCGATCGCCGTTCCGCCCGCCGGGTCGACGAGTTCAGGCGCCGCGGGCACCGTGAAGGTCGCCGACGGCAGCGCGAGCTTCAGGACGAACAGGCCGCGCTCGATGTCGCTTCCGATGATCGTGCCGCTCGGGAAGTACGGGTAGCAGCTCCAAAGGCCGTTGAACTGCGCGTAGTCGTCGCCCGGATAGGTGTCGAACCACGCGATCTCCCGCGGCGCGCCCGGCACGCCGATGTTCGAGATGTCGAACACGCGCAGGCCCGAGCGGTAGTTGGCCGCGAAGAGCTTGCCCTGGTGCGTGTAGCAGTTGTGGGTGATCGCGGTCGAGGTGTTCCAGATCAGGCCCGCGTAGGTGGGCGCGGCCAGGTTCTGCACATTGATGATGTAGGTGGTGGTGAGGGGCTGCGAGTTGCCCTCGTCGAGCTCGTCGCCAAGCAGGAAGAAGCGGCGGTCCTCGGTGAGCCAGCCCTGATGGCTGTAGCGCGCGTTCGGGTAGAGGATGCGCGACAGCTGCACGGGCGCGGCCTTGTTGGTCACATCCACGATGTACAGGCCCGTCTCGACATTGCCGCCGTTCAGGCCGCCGCAGCAGAAGGCGATCTCCTTGCCTGCGTACGGTCCGCTCGTGAAGCTCACCACCTGCGCGTCGTGCACATAGATGTTGTTCCACGCGCCGACATACGGCGGGTTGGTTCGGCTCGCGTTCAGGTTGTAGAAGCGCAGGCCGCTCGACCCGCCGCCGCAGCGGTAGAGGTAGCCGCTGTCGGTGTTGATCGCCACATTGTGCGTCGGCAGGCCGCCGCCCGTGGTGACCGTTCCCACCAGCGAAACAACGCCCTGATCGATGCCGGTCATGTCGATCGACTGGATGCCGACGCCGCCCTCGGTGACGACATAGCAGTGCTTGTCGAACACCTTCGCGTCGCGCCACAGGCTTTGCGCGCCCGGAATGAAGGCCAGCTTGACGGGGTTCCCGGGATTGGTGATCTCGTAGAACGCGGTGCCGTTCGAGACGCACATGATCGCGTACTCGCGTCCCGATGGCGACACATAGCCCCAGCAGTCGTTCCCGCTGGTCGCGCCGGCGTCGATCGTGTTGAGCGGGAACCACGCGCGCAGCGTCATCGCGCTCGACGCGAACCCACCGTCGGCCACGCCGCCATCGCCCTGCGCGCCCTCGATGTCGGCTCGCCACGCCGCGGCGCGCACGGGCCGCTGGCGGTCGCGGACCTTGCCGTCGTCCTCGTGGGCGAGCGCGGTGGCGAATCCGCACCAAGCGGCGAGGAGGGCGACGGTCAGGTGGCGTGCGTTCATGCGGTCTCCGAGTCCGAGGGTAGCCCGTTCCGCGCCCGCTCCAAGGCGGGTTGCAGGATCCGGGCTGCTTTCAGAAGGTTACCGCGCGGGGGCGGGCGCAGGTGATGCCGCGGGCGCTGCCGGCTTCGGATTCGGGTCGACCGTCCACGCGGGATCTGGTGGCTCCCCGGTCAAGCTCCTCAGGAACGCAACGAGGTCCGCGCGCCCCGCCTCGCCGAGCCCGAGCGGCTCGAGCACCATTTCGCCGTGGTGCCCGATGGGCGCGGCGCCCTCGAGCGTGTCGTAGAAACGCACCACATCGTCGAGCGTGGCGAAGCGGCCGTCGTGCATGTAGGGCGCGGTTCGCGCCGCGCCACGCAACGGCGGCGTGCGGAACTGGCCGAAGAGCTCGCTCGAGCGCTTGAGGCCGCGCACGAGCGCTCCCTTCGGCGAATCGGGCGCATCGCTGAACGCGCCCGACGCGTTGAAGGGGTTTGCCTTCACGAAGTCGACCGCGGCCAGGCGCGCGGGGTCGTCGGGCACGCGTCCGTTTGCGCCCACCAGGCCGAGCGCGTGAAACTCCTCGTCGGTGAAGCTCGGCCCGCGGTGGCACTGGAAGCAGCCGCCGCGCGAGACGAAGGTCGCAAGCCCGCGGCGCGCCGATGGAGAGAGCGCGTCGATGTCGCCGCTCGGGTCGCCCTTCAGCGCGGCCACGAAGCGATCGATGGGCGCGGGGCCCGACGCGAGCCTGCGCTGATATGCGCCGAGCGTCTTCAGCGCGTTGGCGGTGGCGCGGTCGATCTCGGCGTCGGGCGCACCCGCGGCGGGCAGCTCGCCGAACAGCTTGGCATAGGTCGCCCGATACGACGGATCGCCGCGCACGAGCTCGATCAGCGCCGAGCGGCTCGAGCCCATCTCCACGGGATTCTCGATCGGCGACAGCGCCTGCGACCAGAGCGAGTCGAACTTGCCGTCCCAGCCGATCCAGCGCCGGCGCGCGGAGTCGATCACCGTGGGCGCGTTGCGACGAGCGGTCTCGACGCCCCGCGCCAGCGGCAGCCCATCGGTGAACGCCTTGGCGGGGTCGTGGCAGGTGGCGCACGAGATTCCAACCGACGAGAGCCTGCGGTCGAAGAAGAGCGCGTGGCCCATGCCCGAGGCGATGTCGCTGTCGGCCACGCGGTTGGTCGGATCGGCGGGAAGCGGCGGCAGCGGCGACATGCGCGCGACGCGGCCGAGTTCCTCGTCGGTGAGCGCCGCGAGTTCGGCGGGAAGCCGCGCGCGGTCAAGCGCGCCGGCGCGCGGCGCGGCCGTCTGCGCCGAGGCCACGCAGCCCGCGGCCAGCGCGAGAGCCGCTGCGCTCATTCGGAATGGTTCACTCGATGTCCACATGCCACTGGGCGCGCTCGAGCACGCCGTCCTCCTCGACATCGACCGCGATCGTCCACTTGCCCGACATATGGAGCAGCACGCCCGAGGCGACGAACGATCCCCCCTTCGCATCGCCCGGCGCGCGACGCTCGATGGTGGGAACCAGGTTCATGCCGTGGCCGTGGTGCGGCATCTCTGCGTCGAAGCGCACCATGGCCGATTCGCCGAGCGGCGCGCCGTCGACGCGCGCCACGCCGATCGCCACGCTGAACGGCTCTGCCTCGGGAATCGCGCCGCCGATCGGCTCCCAAAGCACGATGTAGGTTCGATCGGCGGACGCCGCCCAGCGGGCGCCGTCGGTGAAACCCCCGCCATGCGCCGCGCGCCACGCGGCGCGCAGTGGCTCGGGCACCGCGTCGGGCGCGCTCGGTGCAGCCGTGGCGGATGCCGGCTTCGGCGCGGAAGGCTCCTTCGCCTGCGCATCGGCGGCGGGCTTGCCGCACGAGAAGAGCGCCGAAGCAGCCGCGACGCACGCGGCACAGCGCAGCGCGCGAGCGGCGCGCGTCACGAGCCACCTCCGCGCGTCTCGGGGGTCGAACTCGGAGGCAGCGGCGGCGGCCCGCCCGGCGAGCCTCGCCGCTTGCGGTCGTAGTAGCGCCCGAGCGTGCCCGTCAGGTTCCATGCGAAGCCATCTCCGAACCGCTCGTAGCGGTGGTTGCCGCGATCGATCACGATCAGCCCAAGCGGCGAATGCGCGATTCCCTGCGGATCCCAGAACTGTTCGTCGAGCGTTCCGCGCTCGCCCACGATGCGCGCGGTGCCGTCGGGTTCGGCCACGATCACCGCGTCGCGCGCAGCGTCGCTCACGACGAGCGTCGCGGGCCCGCCGCCGACCGCGGTTCGGAAGGCAACCCCCGAGGGCCGCGCGAACGGCAGCCCGCCGAGTTCGGTGCGCCGCGACCACGCGCCATCGGCCGAACGCACGAACACGCTGCGCGCGCCAGGATCCGCGACCGCGATCACGCCGTTCGACACGGCGAACTCCTCGGGCTCGACCGCCTCGCGCGGAAGCCGCTCGACGATTCCGCGGGAAAGCCGCGCGTCGGCCCACACGACCGACATGTTGGCGCGATCGAGAAGCACGACCTCGCGCGTCGGGTCCGGCCCACGCGCGAACTCGATGTCGACCACTTCGGGCGTGCGCGGGGCACCGCCTTCGGCAGGCGAAGCCGCTCGCCGCGCGAACGCCGCAAGGTCGAACGACCTCGCGAGCCGCGGCAGGAACTGGTCGAACACGGGCGGCTTGGTGCGGTCCCAGTCGAGGCGCAGCACATCGATGCGCCCATGCACGCGATCGGCCACCCAGATGTCGGCCGCGCCCGCCGACGAGCCGTCGGGCACCACCGCGATGGCCGACACCTAGCCGAATCGCATGGGAAGCGCGCCACCCCCGCCCACCACGCACATGTGGATCGGAGGGGTGGTGCGCGCGTCGCAGATCGCAAGCGCCTCGATCTCGCGGTCGACCACTGCCAGCGTGTCGGCGCCGCAGCCGATCTCGGAACCGAAGTGGCTCGAGATGAATTCGCCGCCGAATGCCGAGGGATCCACGGGGTCGGCCTCTGGCTTCAGGCGAAGGACCTGCACGCGGTCCTCGAAGGCCTCGGCCACGGCAAGCGTCACGCCGTCGGACGCGACCGCAAGCGACACGGGGTAGTGAATGCGCCCCTCGCCCTGCCGCGGCAGCAGCGCGTGCATGCCGAAGAAGCCCACGAACGCGCCGTCGCTCCGCACCACCTGCACGCGGTGGTTGAGCTCGTCGGCGACGAGCAGGCAGTCGGCGCCGTCGCGGTCGATCACGCACACATCGCGCGGCGCGCTGAACTGGCCGGGATTCGAGCCCGATTCACCCAGGCGGACGGGCGCCACGGCGAACGAGCCATCCGCCGCGGCATCGAACCGCCACAGGCAGTCGGCCAGCCGGTCGGCGACGACAAGCGACCCATCGCGCAGCGGCGCAAGGCCCGCAGGCTCCAAGAGCGCGCCCGTACCGAGCCTGGCCGCCTCGCGTCCGTCGGCCGAGAGCACCACGACGGCGCGGAGCCGCGCGTCCGACACGGCGATTCGTCCACCGACCCACGACACTCCCACGGGGCGCTCGAGAACGCCCTCGCCGAGCGCAGCCCACGCGCCGTCGCCCGAGGCCCTTCGCACGAACACCACGCCCGCGGCGTCGGCGACGGCGATGTCGCCGTTCGCGGCCACCGCGATGTCGGCCGCCATTCGAAGCCTTTGGCCGATCGCGACGGCGGCCGTCATCGCCTTGGGCTCGCCCCACACGCCATCGGCGTCCCGTGCGGCCGCGATCAACTGCGCTTCGATTCCCGCCGACTCTGCACGGATCGACTCGGGAACGCAGGCCACCAGCTCCCCGCCGCTCCATGCCACACCGCAGGCGCCGCGCAGCCCGCCAAGCGTGGCGAGGTAGTCGGCGCCCTGCGGGCAGTCGCCCGCACGCGCGAGGGCGGCGATCGCCGCGGCCATGGAAGCAAACGCGATCTGAACACGCATCGGCGCGAGTGTACCTGCGCCACGCCCACGCGCTGCGGAGCGGCTACCTTCCCCGAATGCACGCGCACCACGACAAGCCCACCGCCGAACCGTCCATGACGCGGTTCGTGAAGGCGTTCGCCGTCGTCGCCACGCTCGCGATCGCGGCTGCGCTGTTCCTTGCGCCGCACGGCGGCGCCGCGAGCGAGGGTCTTCCGCCCAACTGGTGGCTCGGCATCGTTCCGTTCGCGGCCCTTCTCGGCGCGATCGCGGTGTTTCCGCTCGTTCCCGCGGTGGCGCACTGGTGGCACTCGAACCTGAACCGCTACTTCGTGTCGCTGGTCGCGGCGCTGCTCGCGCTGGCGTTCATCGCCTGGGCGAAGGGCGCGTCGGGCGTCGGCGACGCGCTTCACCACGCGATTCCCGCCGAATATGTGCCGTTCATGTCGCTCCTCTTCGCCCTGTATGTGATCGCGGGCGGCCTGCGCATCGGAACGCCTTTCGACGGCAAGCCCCACGAGAACCTGGCGATCCTCGTGGTCGGGGCGCTGATCGCGAGCTTCGTCGGAACCACGGGCGCCGCGATGCTCCTCATCCGCCCTCTGCTCGAGTCGATCCACCGCCGCAAGCACCGCGCGCATTCGGTGGTGTTCTTCATCTTCATCGTCTGCAACTGCGGCGGCTGCCTGCTGCCGATCGGCGATCCTCCGCTCTTCATGGGCTACCTGCGCGGCGTGCCGTTCCTGTGGACCTTCAGCCTGTGGAAGGAATGGCTGCTGGTGAACGCGCTCCTGCTCGCGGCCTATGCGGCGATCGACCTGTGGCTGTTCCGCCGCGAGCGCCGCGAGATCCAGGCCGCCGACGACCACAAGCGGTTCTTCGTCGAGGGCGCGGTCAACATCCCGCTGCTCGGCGCCGCGATCGCGGCCGTGGCGCTGCTCGTCCCGGGAAAGAGCATCCCGGGAACCGAGTTCATCGCGCCCGCGTTCCTGCGCGAAGGCGTCCTCTTCGGCCTCGCGGGCCTGAGCTGGGTGCTCACCGCGAAGGCGGTTCGCCGCGCGAACCGCTTCGACTTCGCGGCGATCATCGAGGTCGCGGCGATCTTCATCGGCATCTTCATCGCGATGCAGACGCCGCTCGAGGTCCTGAAGGCGAGCGGCCCGCAGCTGGGCATCGAGAGCCCCATCGCGTTCTACTGGGTCACGGGCGCGCTCTCAAGCTTCCTCGACAACGCACCGACCTATGTGGTGTTCTTCGAGATCGCGAAGACCCTGCCCTTCGTCGACAGCGAGGCGTATGTGCAGCTTGCGAACGGCATGATCCGCGCCGATCTCCTGACCGCGGTGTCGCTCGGCGCCGTCTTCATGGGCGCCAACACCTACATCGGCAACGGCCCGAACTTCATGGTGAAGGCGATCGCCGAATCCGACGGCATCAAGATGCCGAGCTTCTTCGGCTACATGGCGTGGTCGGTGGGCATCCTGGTGCCGCTGCTCGCGCTGGCGGAGATCTTCTTCCCCTGACGCCCCGGCGGGCCGCGCTAGGAGCCTGATGCAGGCGATGCGGCCTTCGACTTCCCGTCGCCCGCGTCCTTTCCCTTCATCGAGGCGTAGATCACGCTCTGCACGATCACGCTCTCGCCGAGCAGGCGTCCCACGCGCTCGCTGGCCTGGTTCAGCGTTCGGAACTTGCCCTGGTCGAGCTCGCCCTCGAACATGGTGAGCGAGTTCTCGACGCCAAGCAGAAGGCTCGCGAGCACCGCCCACTCGTGGCGGGTCTGCGGCCAGTACTCGTTCGACTGGACAAGCTCGAGCGGCACCGTCACGCGCCAGCCATCGCCCGTCTCGACGAGCGCCACGAAGCCGCCCGCGAGCGGGTCGCCGTCGTAGGTGAGCGCGGCGGTGCCGTCGCCGAGGTCCTCGGCGTCGAGCTTCGCGCGCGACTCCTCGAGCACCTTGAAGGGCTCGGTGGCGATGCGCTCGACGAACGGGCCGAACCCGAAGCGATCGGAGATCCGCTCCGCCTCGGTCTTCGTCTTCGACAAGTCCTTCTCGAAGCGCGACTTCACCTTGCGGCTGACGCGGCCGAGCTGCCCGAGCATGTCGGAGAGCTTGCCCTTCACATCGGAGATCGCGCTCGCCTCGGTCACGCCGTCGTCGAACGCGATGTCGCGCGCCTGGATCTCGATGAACTGCGGCAGATCCTCGGGGCGGCCGTCCTTCACCGCCTTCTGGATCGAGTCGAGGAGCGCCGTCGGCGTCGAGGTGTCGTAGGCGGGGTCCGCGCAGCCCGAAAGCACCGGGCCGAGGGCGGCAAGGAGCAGGATGGCGCTTGGAAATCGCATGCGGCGCGAAGTGTACGCGCCGCCCGTTCCGCGTAGCATCGGGCCCATGGCGGATTCCCAGCAGGTCGAGATCGAGCTGAACGGCCGACGCGAGCGCGTCGCGGCCGGAACGACGCTCGCCGACCTGGTGGCCCGCACGCTGCCCGACGCCCGCGCCTATGCGGTCGAGCTGAACCGCGCGGTGGTCGCGCGGCGAGCGCTCGCGGAGCGCGCCGTCTCGGCAGGCGACCGCGTCGAGATCGTCACCCTCGTCGGAGGCGGCTGACTCGCGCGTCGGAGCGCAGCGCTTCATCGACCAGCACCGAGTACCCGCGCATCGAGTTCACCCACATCGGATAGACGAGCGCTGGATTCACGACCAACGACCTCTCCAAGCATCGCCTTCATGAGCACCGCTTCCCCGACCACCGGTTCCCCGACCACCGCGTCATTGGCCGTCCCGCCGCTCGCCGTCGCCCGCTTCTCCCTGAAGAGCCGGCTGGTGACGGGCACCGGCAAGTACCGCGACTACGAGACGATGCAGCGCGCGCTCGACGCAAGCGGCTGCGACGCCGTCACGGTCGCCGTGCGCCGCGAGCGCCTGGTCGACGCGCAGGGCCGGGCGCTCCTCTACTTCCTCGATCTCGGCCGCTACACGATCCTTCCGAACACCGCGGGCTGCTTCAGCGCGGAAGACGCGGTGCGCGTCGCGCGGCTTGGCCGCGAGATCCTCGATTCGGTCGACAACCCCGGCAAGCACTGGGTGAAGCTCGAGGTGCTCGGCGACCGGAAGACGCTCCTCCCCGACCCGGTCGGCACGCTCGAGGCCTGCCGCGAGCTCGTCGCCGATGGCTTCACCGTGCTCTGCTACTCGAGCGACGACCCGATCATGGCCGTGCGCCTGCGCGACGCGGGCGCCGCGAGCGTGATGCCCGCGGGCAGCCCCATCGGATCGGGCCGCGGCATCGCGAACCCCGCGAGTATCCAGCTCATCCTCGAGCTCCTCAAGGACCCCGCGTCGGGCGGCGATCCGTCGTACCCCGTGATCGTCGACGCAGGCGTCGGCACCCCGAGCGATGTCACCCTCGCCATGGAGCTTGGCGCCGACGGCGTGCTGCTCAACACGGGCATCGCCCACGCCCAGGACCCCGTGCGCATGGCCCACGCCATGCGCCTCGCCCTCGAGTCGGGCTACCACGGCGCCCGCAGCGGACGCATCGCGCGCAAGCTGCACGCAAGCGCGTCGAGCCCGTGGGAAGGCTCGATCGCCTCGGTGGTGATCCCCGGCGAATAGGCTGAAAGCGCTGCGTCCCCGTGCCCACCCTCCGCAACGATCGCACCGCAAACCAGCAACGCCGACTTCGCGTCGTTCATGCGCCGTACATCAGGCAGAACGCCTATCAACCGCGACTGCTCGAGGAGCTCAGGCTGCTGGCCATCGACGCGATCGGTGTGAAGAGGACCGCGCACCCCTTGGTCCGGCAGCTTCTTTCTTGGCGCTGCGATGTCCTCC
>JBJTOV010000256.1:0-5932 GCA_046074745.1 Planctomycetota bacterium
CGACCGCCACGAGATCTTCGGCCTGCTCGGCCCGAACGGCTCGGGCAAGTCGACCACGATCAAGATGATCCTGGGTCTCTTGCACCGCACCCGCGGCAAGCTGGTGGTGTTCGACCGCGACCCGACCGATGTCGCGGTGAAGCGGAAGATCGGCTACCTGCCCGAGGAGACCTACCTCTACCGGTTCCTGAACCCGACCGAGACGCTCGACTACTACGGCAAGCTGTTCGGCCTCGACCGCCGCACGCGCCGCCGCCGCACCGACGAGCTGCTCGAGATGGTGGGCCTTTCGCAGGTCGCGCACAGGCCCGCGGGCGAGTTCTCGAAGGGCATGGCGCGCCGCCTCGGCCTGGCGCAGGCGCTGGTCAACGACCCCGAGCTCCTCATCCTCGACGAGCCGACCTCGGGCCTCGATCCGCTCGGCACGCGTCAGGTCAAGGACCTGATCGTCGAGCTCGGCCGCCGCGGGAAGACGATCCTCCTCACCTCGCACCTGCTGGCCGATGTCGAGGATGTGTGCTCGCGCATGGTCATCCTGTACGGCGGCCGCATCCGCGCGCAGGGCACCTCCGCCGAACTGCTTTCCGACAGCCGCCACACGCTGATCCGCGTGCCGCGCCTGTCGGACAAGGCGATCAAGGCGGTCGACGAGGCGCTGCACCGCACCGACGGCGTGGCCATCGAGACCGTGTCGGCCCCGCGCCAATCGCTCGAGGAGCTCTTCCTCGACATCGTCGAGAAGGCGCGCGCCGAGCAGATCGCGACGAGCGGCGCCCATTCGGGCGGCGAGATCGCGTCGTTCCTTCGATCGGAGGAGGGCGCGACGGGCGACTCGCTGGTCGATTCGCTGGTGCGCGCGAAGGACGCTCCTGCCGCGGCGCAGCCTGTGGCGAAGCCCGCCGCAGCCGCCGCGCCGGCCGCCGATGCGGGCGTGCCCGGCGAACTGCTGCAGGACAAGCCCGCGCAGGCGCCCGCCGCGAAGGCGTCGCCGCAGGTGCCGCCTGCCGCGGCCCCGCCGCAGGTCGATGCGGGCGTGATCGACTCGCTGCTCGGTGACCGCACGAAGGACGGCGGGGGCGGGGCGTGAGCGCGTATTCGCGTTTCCAGAACAGGATTGCCGAGCTGAACCGCAACACGGCGTTCCGTGTGGCGGTGGCGGCGGTGCTGTCGCTCGCGGTGCTCCTCTACGCGGGTCGTCTGTATCTCGCGGCCACCGAGATCGGCCGCGTGGCGGCGGAGGCGTCGGAGGTCCTCAAGGAGGCCGACATCGCCGCGCGCAACGCGATCGCGGTCGAGGCGGTCGAGAAGGGAACGGTCACGCTTTCCGACCGCACGCTGGGCGACGCGGTGCTTGCGCCGCGGCTCGAGCGGCTGTTCGGCGACTCGGGGCGGCTCGACAAGCTCGCGCTCGCCGAGGCGACCGCGATCCTGGTGGGGCCCGAGCGCCCGACATGGCTGCCCGTGGTGCTGGCCGACGACCCTGCGCTCGCGCTGTGGAGCGCGGCGATCGCGCTCGCGGTGGTCAACTTCGCGGCGTTCTCAGGGCTCGCCACGGCCATGCTCGGCGTGCTCGTCGGCGTGGGCCTTCTGAACGCGCTCGTGTTCGGCGCGATCGCGCTGTTCGGAATCCAGCTGCGTCTGCAGCCTTTGCTGCTCGCGGCGTTCCTCACCGCGGCGCCCGTCCTGCTCTTCGTGTTCGCGCTGGCGATCCGGCTGGTGCTCGTCGCGCTCGATCGCCCGGGAGATGCGATCGCGTGGGTCGCGTCGTTCCTCGGCGCGGGCGGATCGGGCGGCGTGGGTCGGCCGTCGCCGATGTTCGCCGTGGCGGGCGGCGTGGTGCGCGAGGCGATGCGGCTGCGCATCGCGGTCGCGTTCGCAGCGGTCGCGGTGGTGATGATCCCCGCGATCCCGGTCTGGCTCGACCAGAGCTCGCCGGTCCGCTACCAGGTGCAGACCTTTCTCTCGCGCTCGATCGACACGATGTACCTCGTGTGCGCGTTCCTGACCATCTTCCTCGGCGTGGCCACGGTCGCGTTCGAGATCCGCGACCGCCAGGCGTGGATGACGCTCACCAAGCCCGTGTCGCGCCTGTCGTGGCTGGCAGGGAAGTGGCTCGGGATCGTCGCCCTCAACGGCGCGATCCTCGTCACCTGCTCGGTGGCGATCTTCGGATTCCTGCTCGAGGTGCGCTCGCGCACGCCGTCCGATGTCTACGACGCGCTCGCCATCCAGGACGAGGTGCTGGTCGCGCGCGTCGGCAGCTACCCGCAGTACCAGACGCTCACGCCCGTCGAGCTCCAGGCCGCGGTCGAGGAGGCGATGAAGGCCGACCTCAACCTTCAGGCGGAGCTGCGCGAGGGCACGCGCACCGAGATCGAGGTGAAGAAGCAGCTGGTGCGCTCGATCTCCGAGGCGTACATGAACCAGCAGCGCTCGATCGCGCCAGGCGACGCGCGCGAGTACCGCTTCAGCGGGCTCGGAGGCGTGAGGGAATCGGGCCTGAACCCGACGCTCCGCTACAAGTTCTTCTCCGGCGAGAGCGACCAGCACACGCGCTACCCCGTGGTGTTCATCTTCGGCGCGGGCGAGGGCGACCAGTGGCAGGACCGCCAGTTCATCGCCGCGCAGTCGAATGTGGTCACCGTGCCCGCGGCGTCGATCGCCGACGATGGCACGCTGACCGTGCGCATCATGAACGCGGGCTTCGATCCGAGGGCGCCGCAGGGCAACGAGTTCTTCCCCGGCAAGTCGACGATCGCCTTCGACCCGGACGGGCTCGAGCTCCTCTACCCCGTCGACACCTTCGCGGCGAACTTCCTGCGCGCGCAGCTGGTCAACCTGCTCAAGCTGTCGTTCCTCGGCATGCTCGCGGTCGCGTGCGCGTCGATCCTGAACTTCCCCGTGGCGTGCCTGGTGGTGTTCACCGTGTTCGCCGCGGGCTCGATCGGGCCGTTCCTGACCACGAGCATCGCCGAGTACCGCATCCGCACCGACTCGGGCACGCTGAAGACCTTCGAGTGGATCGTGCGGTCGGTCGCGAGCGCCACCGAGTACTCGGTGCGCGCCTTCGCCGACGCGCGCGCCAACGGGCCGCTCGTCGAGGGCCGCCTGGTGTCGTGGAGCGATGTGCTGCGCTCGGCGCTCCTTCTCGGCGTCGGCTGGTGCGGCATGCTGCTTCTCGGCGGATACATGCTGTTCCGCCGCAAGGAACTGGCCATCTACAGCGGGCAGGGAGGCTGACATGGGCGACCGTGCCATCCAGATCGGAGCAGCCATCGCGCTCGTCGGCGGAGTCGCCGTCGCGGGGTCGGTGCAGCCGAAGATGCTCGCCGTGGCCGACGCCAACCAGCTGCGCTACACCGATGTCTCGGTCGACGGCGCGCCGCCGATCGTGGCGCTCGGCACCGCCATCGGCGCGCTGCGCGGCCTGATCGTCGACTATCTGTGGATCAAGGTCACCATGCAGAAGGAGAAGGGCCTGCTCTACGAGGTCATGGCCGACTCCGACCTGATCACCAAGCTGCAGCCGCGCTTTCCCGAGGTGTGGTCGTTCCACGGCCACAACATGGCCTACAACGTGTCGGTGATGACCAACACGCCCGAGGAGCGCTGGGCGTGGGTCAACGCGGGCATCTCGCTCGTACGCGACAAGGGCGTGCGCTACAACCCGAACGACCTCTACATCTGCAAGGAGCTGGCGTTCTGGTTCAGCCACAAGCTGGACGGCGTGTCCGACGACGCGCATCTCTACTACAAGCGGCAGTTCGCCCGCGAATGGCACTATGTGCTCGGCGCGCCGCCGTTCGACTACAACGAGCGCAAGGCGTGGATCCAGCGCATCGCCGACGCCCCCGACACGCTCGACCAGCTGTACGCGAAGTCGCCGGCCACGAAGGAGTTCATCGAGGACCTCTCGAAGCGCCTGGCGCCGCTCGGCCCGCGCTTCGAGTTCGCGGCCGACAAGCGGTTCCTGATGCTCTACGGCGAGTGGTCGGCGCGCGAGGCCTCGCCCTATGCGCGCATGCTCGGCCTGAAGGCGATGAACGACGAGGCCGCCGCGCTGCTCGAGGCGTTCAAGGCCACCTTCGGCGACCCAGCGCGCAAGGAGGCGGGCGACGCGGTCGTGGCGTTCCTGCGCAAGCGCGTGCTGCTCGACAGCTACAACATGGACCCCGCGCTGATGGCGCGCTACACGGCCGAGACCGGGCCCCTCGACTGGCGGCACCCCGCGGCGCACGCGCTGTTCTGGGCGCGCCGCGGCGCGGAGTTCGGCGGCGAGCGCATCGGCGAGGAGGATGTGTTCAAGCGCCTCAACAACGACCGCATCGAGATCCAGGCCATGCAGGCCCTGGCGCGCTCGGGCCTGGTCGGGTTCGATCCGTTCAGCGGCGACAATGTGACGCGGCTGAACGACCCGCGCTGGATCAAGGTGATCGACCGCTACTTCCGAACGCTGTACGAACGCCACTACGAGGTGCGCGGCGCGGGCAGCGACACCTTCACGAACTTCCACGAGAACTTCATGAAGGGCGCGATCCGCGAGCTCTACCGCGCGGGCGATGTGGTGGGCGCGCAGGCGATCCTCGACAACCTCGACAGCCTGTACGGCACGGGCGGCGCGGTGCCCCACACGGGCTACCGCAAGCCCCTCGACGACTTCGTCCAGGAGATCACCTACGGCGAGTACGAGATGCAGCCCGAAGTGGCGCGCAGCGATGTGTACAGCGCGCTCGAGCGCGGTTTCCGCGAGGGCCTGCTGCTCGACAACGAGACGGTGCTCAAGGAGGCGCTCGAGTTCGCGCGCGGCCTGACGCGGTACTTCCGCGATGTGCGCCACAACGACTTCGTCACCAAGTTCGGCGACGGCCGCATGAAGGACCTGCTCGGCGAGCTCGAGGACTCGATTCCCGCCGTGCTTTCCAAGGTGCTCATGGACACCTCGCAGCCTCTGCTCGACCGCCTCGCGATCTTCCGCAAGGCGCCCGAGGACCTGCGCGCGCTGGTCTACGACCGCGTGCGGCCGCAGATCGTGCAGGAGTTCTCGCAGAGCAGGCTGGCCGCCGCGGGCGTCACGCTCGAGCAGGCCTTCCCCGAGCCCGCGGGCATCGACGATGCGCGCCGCCAGCTGGCCGAGCGCGCGAAGCAGCGCGAGCGGGAGCGCGGCCAGGACAATGTGTCGGAGGCGCAGCGCAAGTAGCGGGGGGCGCGTGCGCCGCTACAGTGCGCCCATGCGCAATCCTCCAGCGATCCTCGCCATCGGGCGAAACTACGCCGACCACGCCGCCGAGATGGGCGGCAAGACCGACGAGCGCCCGATGGTGTTCATGAAGAACCCGGCCAGCGTGTGCCGGAACGGCGATGCGATCCGCATCCCGCGCATCTGCCGCGAGGGCGGGCCGCAGGTCGACTACGAGGGCGAGCTCGCGTTCGAGATCGCGCGCGACTGTCGCGATGTTCCCGAGGCGGAGGCGATGTCGGTGATCGCGGGCTACCGCGTGGCCAACGATGTGAGCGCGCGCTGGTGGCAGAAGACGGGCTCGGGCGGACAGTTCTGCCGCGGCAAGAGCTTCGACACCTTCTGCCCGATGACGGAGCTCGTGCCCGCGGGCGCGGTCGACGATCCGCAGGCGCTCGAGATCGAGACCATCCTGAACGGCCAGCGCGTGCAGCACGCGTCCACGAAGCTCATGGTGTTTCCCGTGCGGTTCCTGGTGGCGGAGCTCTCGCGCGGCATGACGCTGCTCGCGGGAACCATCGTGCTCACCGGCACGCCCGCGGGCGTGGGCGCGGGGCGCAATCCGCCGCTCTACCTGAAGGACGGCGACACCATCGAGGTGCGCATCGGGCGCGTGGGGCACCTCGTGAACAAGGTCGTCGAGGAGTAGCGGGTTCAGCAGCAGCCGCGCGGCGGAACGGGGTCGGATCCGCTGCC
>JBJTOV010000257.1:0-4725 GCA_046074745.1 Planctomycetota bacterium
TCGACGGCCTCGTTGCGCTCCTTCTTGCCCTTGATCTTGCGGGCCTCGACGAGGCGGTCATAGGCCGCCTCCTTGACCTTCTTCATGACCTCGTCGCTCGGCGTCGTGAGCTCGCCCATGCGCACCGCGGGGGCGCCGCACTTCGCGCGCAGCTCCTCCATGAGCTCGAGGATGGGCTTGATGCCCTCGTCGTAGCCGAAGCGGATCGCGGCGACCATGGTCGACTCGGGGATCTCGGCCGCGCCGACCTCGATCATGTTGATGCCGTCCTTGTGGCCGGACAGCACGAGGTCGAGGTCGCTGAACTCCATCTGCGCCTGCGTGGGGTTGAGCACGAAGCGCTCGCCCTGCTCGGTGATGATGCGGCCGACGCGCACGGTGGCGACGGGGCCCTGGTAGGGGGCGTCGGTGATGTAGAGCGCAGCGCTCGCCGCGGTGCAGGCGAGGACATCGCTGTCGTTCTGGCCGTCATGCGACATGACCCACGCCTGGAGCTGGATCTCGTCGCAGAAACCCTCGGGGAAGAGCGGACGGATCGGGCGATCCATCATGCGCATCGTGAGGATTTCCTTCTCGGAGGGCTGGCCTTCGCGCTTGCGGAAGCCGCCGGGGAACTTGCCCGCGGCGCCGAGCTTCTCGCGGTAGTCGCAGGTGAGGGGGAAGAAGTCGATGCCCTGGCGGGGGTTCGCGCGCACGCAGGTCGCAAGGACCCAGGTGTCGGCGTACGAGGCGACGACGGCGCCGCTCGCGAGCCTCGCGACGCGGCCGGTCTCGAAGCGCAGGGTGCGCCCGCCGATGACCTTCTCGACAACAGTGGCTGCCATGTGGATTCTCCTGATTCCGCGCGTCTCAGCGCGGGCCGGGCCCTGTGGGCCCCTTGTGAAATGGAAGTAAGGACTGGGATGGGCGCAGGCCAAGTGCACAGCGCCGACGCGATGCGCCGCGGATGCGGGATGGGCGCGGGCTGGCGAACGGTAGACCGGCTGCGCTCAACGCCGCGTGCGCGGCGTGCGGTCGGTCACTTGCGGAGGCCGAGGCGCTTGATGAGCGCGAGGTAGCCCTCGCGGTCGGTGGCGGCGAGGTACTTCAGCAGCCGGTTGCGGCGGCCGACGAGAAGGAGCAGGCCGCGGCGCGACGCGTGATCCTTCTTGTGGCTCTTGAAGTGGCCCTGGAGCTCGTTGATGCGCGCCGTGATCGTGGCGATCTGGACTTCGGTGGAACCGGTGTCCTTGGCGTGGCGGCGGGTCGAGTCGACGATCGAAGTGGTCATGAAGGGTTTCCTGTGGGCGGCACTCCCGCCGCCTGTGAGACCTGCGTTTGGAAGTCGAACAAGATACCGCGGAGGCGGGGCGCCACGCAAGCGGTTGCGTGTCGGGAGGTTGCCGAGGGCACGCGCCTGCGACGGGTTCTCGGAACCTCGGGCGGCGGGTGGAGCGCGCCGCCCGTATTCTCCGCGCTCCCACGGGAGCCCCATGACCACCGACGCCACCAAGGCCACCAACGCCACGCTGACCGCGATCGAGCAGGCCACCGCCGAGTACTTCGCCGAGGCAGCGAAGGTGGAGGAGGGCGGCGGCGCGTCGGGTACGGAGCGTCAGCATCGGAACGGGCGCCTGACCGCGCGCGAGCGGCTCGCGCTGCTTGCCGACAAGGGCGCCGCGTCGATGGAGTGCGGCCTGTTCGCCGCGTGGCGGATGTACCGCGAGTACGGCGGCGCGCCCGCGGCGGGCGTGGTGACCACGATCGCCGAGGTCGACGGCCGGCTGTGCATGGTGATCGCGAACGACGCCACCGTGAAGGCGGGCGCGTTCTTCCCGATGACCTGCAAGAAGATCATCCGCGCGCAGAACATCGCAGAGCGCGCGCGGCTGCCGCTCCTCTACCTCGTCGACAGCGCGGGCGTGTTCCTGCCGCTCCAGGAGGATGTGTTTCCCGACACCGACGACTTCGGGCGCATCTTCCGCAACAACGCGGTGATCAGCGCGCAGGGAATCCCGCAGATCGCCGCGATCATGGGCAACTGCGTGGCGGGCGGCGGCTACCTGCCCGTCCTGTGCGACACGCTGCTGATGACCGAGGGCAGCGGGCTCTACCTCGCGGGCCCCGCGCTCGTGAAGGCGGCGATCGGGCAGGAGGTGTCGAGCGAGGAGCTCGGCGGCGCCGAGATGCACGCGCAGATCTCGGGGACGATCGATTTCCGCGAGAAGGACGACCCCGCGTGCATCGCGCGGCTGCGGCGCGTGTTCGCCTCGGTGCGCACGGCGCCTGCGAAGGCGAAGGCGCCGTTCGCGTCGGTGGACCCCGCGCGGCCGGCCGGAGACATCGTGCGCGTGTTCCGCTCCGAGGCGGGCGCGCAGTACGACATGGTCGAGCTGCTCTCGTGCGTGGTCGACGCGGACAGCCTCGACGAGTACCGCGCCGAGTACGGCCGCTCGCTCGTGTGCGCCTACGCGCGCATCGACGGGTTCCCGTGCGGGATCGTGGCGAACCAGAAGAAGCTCACCCAGCGCAAGATGCCGGGCGGCAAGGCGGGTCCGTCGAGCGCGACCAACATGCCCGCCGTGATCTACGACGACAGCGCCGACAAGGCCGCGCGCTTCATCATGGACTGCAACCAGAAGGGCCTGCCGATCGTGTTCGTGACCGACACGACGGGCTTCATGGTGGGCCGCGACAGCGAGCAGGGCGGCATCATCCGCGCGGGCGCCAAGATGGTGAACGCGATGTCGAACTGCGTGGTGCCGAAGATCGCGCTGGTCGTGGGCGGCAGCTACGGCGCGGGCAACTACGCCATGTGCGGGCGCGCGTTCGACCCGCTGCTCACGCTTGCGTGGCCCGGATCGCGCTTCGCGGTGATGGGTGCGGCGCAGGCCGCGGGAACGCTGCTCCAGATCGACCTCGCCGCGCGCGAGCGCAAGGGCGAGAAGGTCGACGAGGAGATGCGCAGGCAGCTCTTGGCCGCGGTGACCGCGAGCTACAACGAGCAGCAGGACATCCGCTACGCGGCGAGCCGCGGGTGGGTGGACCGCATCATCGATCCGAAGTCGACGCGCGCCGAGCTGGCGCTGGCGCTTGCGGTGGCCGCGCAGGCGCCGCGCGTGGCGCCTGGCGCGGTGCAGGGCGGCGCGGCGTACCGCACGGGCGTGCTGCAGACCTGACGGCGCTTCCTAGCGGCGGCGGCGGCGCGCGACCAGGCCTGCGATGGCGAGGAGCGCGAGCGACCCAGGCGCGGGAACGGGCGTGTACTCGATCTCGAGACGCGGCACGATTCCGCCGAGTGCCGCGCTGTCGGCGCTGTCGAAGCGCCGCGCGGTGCCCGACACGCTCTCGTCCGCGACGAGGAACCAGCCGAGGTTCGTGCCGCCGCTGAGCGCGAAGGAGCGCACATCGTCGAGAAGCGCGGCGGACTGCCACACCTGCAGGCCCGCGGTCGTCGTGTTGAGGATCGCGCTTGCGGCTGCGGCGTAGTCGCCGCCCGCGGCGGCCCACGCGACCGATGCGCCCGCGGGGTCGTAGCGTGCGTGGAGCCAGGTCGCGTCGCCCGCGAGCGGCGGGGCGCCGAGCGACTCGGTGAGGTCGGGGTCGGAGAGGCCCGTGGTCCACGCGGCGAGCGCGCGGTGGACGGCGACATTGCGGTTGCCGCCGTTCGCCTGCGAGATGTTCATCACGAGCCGCGCCGAGGTGATGGTGGCGCCCGTGGGCACGAAGGCCGCGACATCGAAGCGCACGAGCGCGCGGCGGCGGAGGCCTTGGTTGGTGCGGCCCGCGAACAGGTACTGCCCCGCTCCGTTCGCGGCGAGGTCGGGCGCGGGCTCGTAGATGGTGGCGTCGCGCTCGGCCGAGATCGACACGAGGTCGCCGTTCGCGGCCGCGCAGGCGGCGAACAGGGCGACGATGGCGATGGGGGCGTGGCCCTTCATTCCTCTCTCGTGCGGTAGGCTGCGCGCGAAGGCGCCGCGGACAATCTCCGTGCGCGGAAACGCATGAAGAAGATCGTCATCGCGACCTCAAACCCGCACAAAGTCGAGGAGATCTCGGCCGTTCTCGGACGGCTGGGGATCGAATGCGTGCCGCTGCCGAACGCGGGCATTCCCGAGCCCGTCGAGGATGGCGCGACCTTCGAGGCGAACGCGCGCATCAAGGCGCGGGCCTATGCGAAGGCGCTCGGCACCACCGTGCTCGCCGACGACTCGGGGCTCGAGGTCGACGCGCTCGGAGGTGCGCCCGGGGTGCACAGCGCGTACTACGCGGGCACGGGCGCGAACCGCGCCGAGCGCGACGCCGCGAACAACGCGCGGCTCCTTCGCGAGCTCGAGGGCGTGCCCGACGGGCGGCGCGGTGCGCGGTTCGTGTGCGTGCTGTCGCTCGCCGCAGCCGACGGATCCATCGAGGCCGAGGCGCGGGGCACCTTCGAGGGCCACATCGGCCACGCGCCGCGCGGCACGAACGGCTTCGGCTACGACCCGCTGCTCGTGCTCGGCGACGGCCGCACCAGCGCCGAGCTTTCGAGCGACGAGAAGAACGCGCGCAGCCATCGTGGGAACGCGCTGCGCGCGCTGGTGCGGCTGATCCAGGCCTCTCGCTGAGGCGTTGAGGCGAGACCATGAGGCGAGACCATGAGGTGAGACCATGAGGTGAGACCTTGAGGCGAGACCTCGAGGTGAGACCTTGAGGCGAGACCTTGAGGTGAGACCATGAGGCGAGGCCGCGAGGCGAGACCTCGAG
>JBJTOV010000258.1:0-3449 GCA_046074745.1 Planctomycetota bacterium
CCACCACTTCATCGACCGCGAGCTCGAGAAGATGGACGGCCCGATGGACCTCCTTCACTCCCCGCGCACCCTGATCTACATGTGCGGCCTCGCCGGCATGCAGGTCGGCGTCTTCCAGATGCTCGCCCGCCGCGGCATCGAGGGCTTCACCAAGATCGGCGACGAACTGGTCGGCAAGCCCCCCGCCGAGTGGACGAGCGACGAGATCAAGCGCCGCGTGCGCCCGACGAACCGGTGCATGCTCGAGGTGTATTGAGCGGGCTCACCCGCCGCCGGGGCCCTTGCCGCCGGGCTTGGTCATCGCGGTCGGGTCGAGCAGCTTCTCGAGCTGCTTCGGCTCGACGAGCTTGTGGCGCAGCACATACTGGCGCACCGTCTCGCCCGACTTGAAGGCTTCCTTCGCGACCTTCGCGGCGTTGTCGTAGCCGATCACGGGCGCGAGCGAGGTGCACATCATCAGGCTCTTCTCGACCGTGCCCGTCGCCTCGGCGTGGTTGAGCGCCAGGCCGTCGAGGCACTTGTCGCAGAACATCGCGCTCGCGTTCGCGAGGAGGTCGGCCGACTCGACCAGCCGCTCGCCGATCACGGGCATGGCCACATTCAGCTCGAGCAGCGAGCCCACGCCGCCAAGGCCCGCGGTCGTGATCGCCGCGTCGTTTCCGATGACCTGGCAGGCCACCATCATCACGCTCTCGCAGATGACGGGGTTGACCTTTCCCGGCATGATCGACGAGCCCGGCTGCGTGGCGGGCAGCGACAGCTCGAACAGGCCGCACCGCGGGCCCGAGCCGAGCCAGCGAATGTCGTTGGCGATCTTGGTCAGGCTGACGGCGATCGTCTTCAGATGGCCGTGTGCCTCGACCACGCAGTCGCGGGTCGACTGCGCCTCGAAGTGGTTCTTCGCCTCGGCGAACTTCACGCCCGTCGCCTTGGTCAGGCGCGCGCACACCGTGCGGCCGAACTTCGTGTGGGCGTTGATGCCCGTGCCGACCGCGGTGCCGCCGATCGGCATGTTGCCCGCAAGCGCCGCCGAGGCCGCCTTCGCGCGCACGATGGCGAGGCGCGCCGCGGCCGCGTAGCCGCTGAACTCCTGCCCGAGCCGGATCGGCGTGGCGTCCATCAGGTGGGTGCGGCCGATCTTGACCACCTTGTCCCACTCCTTCGCCTTCGCCTCGAGCATCTTGGCCAGCCGCTCGAGCGCGGGCACGAGCCGCTGCGAGATGCGCAGCGCGCCCGCGATCTGCATGCTCGACGGGAAGGTGTCGTTCGAGCTCTGACCGTAGTTCACATGGTCGTTCGGGTGCACGGGGTCTTTCGACCCGATGGCCTTGCCCGCGCGCTGGCTGGCCACATTCGCGATCACCTCGTTCACATTCATGTTGGTCGAGGTGCCCGAGCCCGTCTGGAAGACATCGATCGGGAAGTGGCGCATGAGCGGATGGCGCTCGCCCTCGGGCGCGGGGCGCGCGAACTCGGCCAGCACCTGGTCGCAGGCGGCCACGATGGCTTCGGCCTTGTCCTTCGCCAGCTCGCCGAGCTCGGCGTTCGCCTGCGCGCAGCACTTCTTGAGGAGGACATGCGCCTCGATCTGCGCCTGAGGCACGGGGCGGAACGACACGGGGAAGTTGAGCACCGCGCGCTGCGTGGTGGCGCCGTAGAGCGCGTCGGCGGGAACGAACATCTCGCCCATTGAGTCGGTCTCGCGGCGCTGCTCGATGCCGAGGCCGGCCGACGAGTCGGGCTTCGCGGCGCCCATCTTCGGGTTGGCCTTCGGGCTGGTCTTCGAGCTGGAGTTCGGGCTGGTCTTCGGGGAACGGGCGGGCGTCTTCGCGGCCATGGATCTCTCCTGCGGAAAGGGGCGACTATACCGCCGCAGGTTCTCGCCCGACGCGCGCGCGGGAAGTGGCGCGCGGCGCGTCATTCGGTCGATTTTTGTCGGTCGCGGCAGCGGTCGCGGCGTATCTTCACGACATCGCCCCGTGCAGGTGCACGCGGCGACCTGTTCGCGGCCAGAGCGGGCCGCGGACCCGACGATTCCGCTGTTTGATCGACTGTCCGAGCCATGTCCGACGCGTACGGATCCAACCACGACGGCGATGGCCCCGAGCCCCGCGGTGACAGCAAGGGCGAGCGGCATGCGAACCGCGCGCGCGAGATGCTGCGCCAGGGCCGGCTGCTCGACGCCGAGCGCGAGCTGCGCGCGGCGGTCGCGAGCGATCCTTCGCGCGGCGACTGGATGCTGAACCTCGGCTGGACGCTCTAGGCGACGGGCAAGCTCGACGAGGCGCTGGCGCAGTACACGCAGGCGGCGAACATGCTGCCGACCGCGCGCGATCCACGCCTGGCCGCGGGTCTGGTGCTCGCCAAGATGAACCGCCACCCCGAGGCCGCGGGCGCGCTCGAGGCGACCCTGCGCATCGACCCGAAGTGCGAGACCGCGGCGAGCATGCTGATCCGCATGCTGGCGATGTCGGGCCGCCACGAGGACGCCGAGACGGCCTACTACATGGCGGTGCACGCGATCGAGCGTCCCGCGACCTCGCACCTCGAGGTGGCGCGCAGCCTGCTTGCCCGCGGCGACGCGCGGCGCGCCGAGCAGTGCTTCCGCCGCGCGATCGCCGAGGGCCCGACGCTGGTCGGCGCGCGCGTCGAGCTCGCGCGCACGCTGCTTCTCTCGGGCCGCGGCAACGAGACGGCCACGCTGCTCGCCGAGGAGTTCCGCCGCGGACCCGTGCCCGCGCCGATCGCGCTCGAGGCCGCGCGCATCCACCTTGCCTGCGGCCGCACCGCGGAGGCGGGCCAGGCGCTCGAACAGCTCGCGCGCGTCGAGCCGTCGAACCCTCGGCTGCACCTGCTGCTTGCCCGCACGATGCGCCGCAAGGGCGACCTTCCGCGCGCCGCGCGCCACATCGAGATCGCCACGCGCATCTCGGCCGAGCTTCCGCTGCTCGCGCTCGAGCAAGGCCTGCTCGAGTCCGCGCGCGGGCGCCACGCGCAGGCGCGCACGCTTCTCGAGGCCGAGCTCGACCGCATCGCGGCCGACGCGTCGCGCCCCGCGCTTGCCGACCGCCTCGACGCGGTCGAGTGCATCGATGCGCTGCTTGCCTGCGGCGCGGTCGAGCGCGCGGCGAAGCTCTTCGAGGCCCGCTTCGGCCGCGATGTGCGGCGCGGCTTCCCGAACGACACCGACCTCCTGCGCCTCGGCGCACGGCTTGCCTTCGAGCGCGGCGACCTGCGCGAGGGCCGCGCCTGTGCGCGACGGCTGCTGCGGCTCGTGCCGAACTCGGCGGTCGCCCTGCACAATCTCGCGCTTTCCGCGCTCGAACGCCGCGACTTCCGCTCGGCGCGCGCGTGGATCCGCCGCGGGCTTTCCGCATGCCCGGGCGATGTCGGGCTGCGCAAGCTGCGCACGCTGTGGTGGTGGCGGCGGCTCACTTCACGCTGAGCCG
>JBJTOV010000259.1:0-2822 GCA_046074745.1 Planctomycetota bacterium
CCCCACACGCGGCCGAATCCGCCGCGCAGGCTGGTGCCGCCGATCACGACCGCGGCGATCGCGTCGAGTTCCGCGCCGATGCCGAGCACCGAGGTCGACACCGAGTTCATGCGCGAGCTCTGCAGCACGCCCGCCACGCCCGCGAGCAGGCCCATGATCGCGTACGCGCGGAAGCGCACCCAGCCGACCGCGATGCCCGCATATCGCGCGGCGGTTTCGTTCGCGCCGACCGCGATCACATGGCGGCCGAAGCGGCTGGCCGACAGGAACCACTTCGCGACCGCGGCGATCGCCGCGAACGCCAGGATCGCGTAGGTGACCGTGAGCGGCTTGCCCGCCGCGTTCAGAAGCCCGCGGTAGACCGTCTCGCCCGCCTCGTTCGTGGTCTCGACCGCAAGCGGCAGGCCGCCGCGGCCGATCCTGCTGAACACGGTCGAGCTCGCCGAGCGGATCTCGCCCGCCTCGGCGATCGCGAGCGCCATCGAGCGGAACGCCGCCAGGCCGCCGAGCGTGGCGATGAAGGGCGCGATCCGCCCGAAGACGACGAGCGAGCCGTTCACGACGCCCGCCGCAAGCCCCGCGAGCAGCGTGACCGCGACGCACGCGAGCACCGCGGTGCCTTCCGAGGTCTCGCCCGCGATCAGGTGGTTCATCGCGGTCGTGCCGAGCGCCGCCGACAGCACCACGATGCTGCCGACCGACAGATCGATGCCGCCCGAGATGATCACGAAGGTCATGCCGACGGCCAGGATGCCGACCGCCGCGTTCGAGTTGAGGAGCGTGCGGAAGTTCTCGAGGTTGAGGAAGTCGAACCCCTGCATCCAGGTGCTTGCGCCGAAGAGCAGCACGAACGCCACCACCACGCCCCAGCGCTCGAGAAACTGCTGGATTCCGCGGGCGCGCGCGCCTGCGCCTGACTGCGGGCCGCCTGTCGATGCCGTCGTCACGACGCGTCCTCCGTCGAAGTGTTCCGTGTCGAATCGCCTGCGGGCGACGCTCTGCCGAGACCGGATGCGAGCCGCACGATCAGCTCCTCGCACCCGGGCGCCGCGAGCTCGTCGCGCGACACCTCGCCCGCGGGCGAGCCCTCGCGCATCACGACCACGCGATGCGAGAGCCCGATCAGCTCGGGCAGCTCGGAGCTGATCACGATGCAGGCAAGGCCCTCGGCCGCCAGGCCCGCGATGATGCGGTAGATCTCGGCCTTCGCGCCGACATCGACGCCGCGCGTCGGCTCGTCGATCAGAAGAACGCGCGGGCGCGTCTCGAGCCAGCGCGCAAGCGCGAACTTCTGCTGGTTTCCGCCCGAGAGCGACGAGATCGGCAGCTCGCTCCGCGCGCAGCGGATGCCGAACGCCGCGATCCAGCGCGCGGTCACCGCACGCTCGCCGCCGCGGTCGATGCGCGCGCCGCCGAGCCCCACATGCGCATCGAGCGACGGCAGCGTCATGTTGGCGACCGACGACAGCGTCACATGCAGCCCGCGGCCCTTGCGGTCCTCGCTCACATACGCGACGCCCCCCTTCCTGGCCGCGTGCGGGCTCGCGTAGCGCGACTCGCGGCCGCCGACGCGCAGCGCGCCCGCGGCGCGGCGCACGCCCACGATGGCCTCGGCGGTTTCGGTGCGGCCGCTGCCGACCAGGCCCGCGAGCCCCACGATCTCGCCCGGTCGCACCGCAAGCGACACGCCGCACGAGCGCCCTTCGGCGCCGAAGCCGATCAGTTCGATCGCGGGGCCCTCGCCTTCGCGCGCCGCGCCCTTCGGCGGATAGATCGAGCCGAGCTCGCGCCCGACCATCGCGTGCGCAAGCATCGCCTCGTCGGCGATCGCGCCGTCCGCGGCGCGCGCGAACTCCTGCACCAGCCGTCCGTCGCGCAGCACGCTGATCCGGTCGGCCACCGTCACAACCTCTTCGAGATGGTGCGAGATGAAGATCACCGCGCGGCCCTCGTCGCGCAGGCGGCGCATCAAGGCGAGAAGCCGCGCGGCCTCGTGCTCGCCAAGCACCGCGGTCGGCTCGTCGAAGATCAGGACGCGCGCCTCGCTCGCAAGGCACTTCGCGATCTCGACGAACTGCGCCTCGGCCACCGACAGCCCGCCCGCGAGCCGCGTCACCGCCACCTCGGCGCCAAGGAGCGCGAGCAGCTCGCCCGCGCGCGCCTTCTGCGCGGCGCCGTGCACCGCGAGGCCAGCCATGCGCAGCGGCTCGCGCCCGAGCATCACATTGTCGGCGACCGTCAGCGTGGGCACCAGGTTGAGCTCCTGATGCACCATGGCGATCCCAGCGCGCAAGGCTTCGGAGGGCTTCGCGAACGCCACCGAGCGGCCCCCCGCCAGCACCTCGCCCGCCGAGGGCCGCACCGAGCCCGAAAGCACCTTCATCAGCGTGCTCTTTCCCGCGCCGTTCTCGCCAACCACCGCGTGGATCTCGCCCGCCCGGAACTCGGCCGTCACCCCATCGAGAGCCCGCACGCCCGGGTACTCGACCGTGACCGACCGCACCGCCAGGGCTGCGACGCCGCGGGCGTGGTCCGAGATCGAGGCGTGCAGGGCGGACATGGGCGTTGCAGACTAGCGGAACGGCCCGCACGGCTCATCCCGAACCGCGTCCTCGCGCCCGAGTCGGGCGATTCCGCAGCCGCGGCCCGACTCCTGTGATACGCTCCGCCCCATGCCGTTTCGAGGCCGTTCCACCAACCTGCGACTGACCGCGGCGATCCTCGCCGCGCTGATCGCGGCGCTGGCGGGCGGTCTCGACGACACCGCGCGCGGTCGGCGCGCCGAGCTGCTCGGGCCGCTCCGCGTCGTCCTCTGCGACGGC
>JBJTOV010000260.1:0-3066 GCA_046074745.1 Planctomycetota bacterium
CCCGAGGTTTGTGCGGAGGCCACTCGATGACGAGCCGAACCTGGTCCGGCGAATCGCTTGGGTGCCCGCACCCTTCAGGGTGCGGAACCACGGGCGTGGGAGTCGATCGACGGCGCGCGCAACCCGTTCCGCAGGCTGAAGCCTGCGGGCACCCGAGGTTGGTGCGAAGACACGCCGTTGGCCCGAAGACACGCCGTTGGTGCGAAGGCACGCCGTTGGTGCCGGACCGCGCTGTTGGTGCCGGGACCACGCCGTTGGTGCTGAACCACGCCGTTGGCGCCAAGCCACGGCGCGCTCGGAGCTCGGCGGACATCGATCCGCCGTGCGCCAGCGCTACGCGCGCGCGAGCAGCACGATGTCGTCGTAGGCGCCCTTGATGCGCGCGGTCTGCGCGATGGTGAAGCCTGCGCAGCGCACCGCGCGCGCGAGCTCCTCCTCGCGGTATTCGTCGAGGTGGTAGACGGGGTCGGCGCGCTGGCCGAAGCGCCAGGCGGGCGTCGCGACCAGCAGGGTGGCGCCGCGGCAGAGCGTGCGGCGAAGCTCGCGCAGCGCGCCCTGCGGATTGCGAAGGTGCTCGATCACATCGAGAAGCATCGCACCGCGGAACGCGTGCTCGGGAAACGGCAGGTGCTCGGCCACGCCTTCGCTGCACGAGACGAGCGCCTCGAGACCCTCGCGCGCAAGCGCCTCGCGCGCCGTCGCCACCGCGCGCGGCTCGGGGTCGACCGCGTCGACACGCACGCCTTGCCGCGCGAGCAGCCCTGCGAACAGCGCGTCGCCCGCCCCGACATCGAGCACGGGCTGCGGGCCCGCGGGAAGGTTCGCCGCCAGGAACGCGACCAGCGTGTCGGCGCGGCGCCGGTACGCGTCGTGCGAGCGGTAGAGCTCCCAGTGGTACGCCCCGCGGTCGTCGTACTTGCCGAAACCCGCGGGCGCGCCCCACACGGGCGCGTTCCAGCGGAGCGCCGAGCCCTCGGCCACGCGGTCGAGGTCGCACGCCTCGAGGTCGAACCCGAAGTGGACGCGCGCGTGCGACGAGGCGAGGTCGTTGCGGAAGCCTTCCTGCTCGAGCATGTGGTCGAACGCCGACGGCTCCTCGACCGTGGCCGCGGCGCAGGCGATGACTCGCCCGAGCCGCAGCCGCCGCACCTCGAGCGTCGCCGCCAGAAGCCCAAGCGCCCCGTAGCCCGCGCACGGGTCGCAGATCGTGCCCGCGCGCGACTTCTCGAACGCCTCCGCCGCGAACACGCACACGCCGCCATCGGCCGCATCGACCTCGAGGTCGAACCGCTCCGCGTCGGCGGGCGCCCCGCGCCCCGCGCGATGGAAACCCTTCGGGTGCACCACGAACGCCCCGTGCGCGCGCACCTCGCCGCCCATCGTGCGCCGTGCCACCGCGACCGACAGCGAATCGTGCCTTGCGAACGCCTGCTCGAGCGCCGGCGCCGCCGCGCGCGCCGCCTCGGGCGCCACCGTGCGGTCGCGCACCAGCAGACGGCCCGAAAGCAGCCGCTCGACCTCGAAGGCGCGGCCGGCGGCGATCGGCTCGATGGGGGCGGTTTCGGCGTGCATCGCAGGGAAATCGGCGCGATCGCGGGCGCTGCTCCACTTCCGCGGGACGGGTATCCTCCGCGCTCCCGCGATCTTCCGCGGCCCATAGGAACCCACGATGTCGGACGCCACGCCAGACGCGCAGAAGCCAGGCTACAAGGACTCGCTCAACCTGCCGAAGACCGGCTTCGCCATGAAGGCGAACCTGATCCAGGCCGAGCCGCAGTCGCTCAAGCGCTGGGCCGACGCGCACCTCGTCGGGCGCCTGCACGCCTCGCGCGAGGGCGCGGAGCCCTTCGTCTTCCACGACGGCCCGCCCTACGCGAACGGCCCCATCCACATGGGCCACATGCTCAACAAGGTGCTCAAGGACTTCGTGGTGCGCGGCGCGCTCATGGAGGGCCGCCGCGTGCGCTTCGTGCCCGGCTGGGACACCCACGGCTTGCCCATCGAGCACAAGGTGATGACCGAGCTCCACGAGAAGGGCAAGGCCGCCAAGCTCGAGACGCTCACCCCCGAGCAGCGCCACATGGCGATCCGCCGCGAGTGCGCGACCGCCGCGACGAAGTTCATCGGGCTGCAGGCCGAGCAGATGAAGCGCCTGCTCACGCTGGCCGAGTACGACGACCCGTACTTCACGCTGCAGCCGGCGTACGAGGCGAAGACCCTCGAGGTGTTCGCCGACATGGTCGACCAGGGCGTGGTGGTGCGCGCGCTCAAGCCCGTGCACTGGTCGATCGCCAACAAGACGGCGCTCGCCGAGGCGGAGCTCGAGTACGAGGACCGCGAGGATCTCTCGGTGTATGTCGACTTCGAGGCGGCCGACCGCGCGAAGGTGGCCGCCGCGTTCGGGCTGCTGACCGAGGTGCCCGACGGCGCCGAGGACGAGCTCGACGACGCGCGCTTCCTCGACGCGACGCCGAGCTTCATGATCTGGACCACCACGCCGTGGACGCTGCCCGCGAACCTGGCGATCGCGGTTCACGAGCGCTACCGCTACGCGCTCGTCGAGATCGACGGCAGCACGACCATCATGGCGAGCGACCTCGTGCAGGCCGTGGCCAAGAAGGCGGGCGCCGAGAAGATCGTGGTGCGCGCCGAGTGCGACGGGGCGAAGCTCGTCGGCCTCGAGTACCGCCATCCCTTCTGCCCGCGCACGGGACGCGTGGTGTCGGCCGACTATGTCACGCTCGAGGACGGCACGGGCCTGGTGCACACCGCGCCCGGCCACGGCGCCGACGACTACCGCACGGGCCTGCGCGAGGGCCTTCCCGCGTACTGCCCCGTGCGCGAGGACGGCACCTACGACGACACCGTGCCCGAGTGGCTGCGCGGCAAGTCGATCTGGCAGGCGAACGCCGAGGTCGCCGAGCACCTGCGAACGAGCGGCCACCTCTTCTACGACCACAGGTTCACCCACTCCTACCCGCACGACTGGCGCTCGAAGACGCCCGTGATCTTCCGCGCCACCGCGCAGTGGTTCGTGGGCGTCGATGTCGCCATGAAGCGCGACGG
>JBJTOV010000261.1:0-10057 GCA_046074745.1 Planctomycetota bacterium
GCCCAGCGCTGCGCCGACGGCCTTGCCAAGATGGTCGCGGCCGCGAAGCCGTCGCGCATCGATGTGATCGTCGAGAACCACGGCGGCCTCTCGTCGGACGGCGCGTGGCTCGCGGGCGTGATCAAGTCGGTGGGCGACCCCGCCTGCGGCACGCTGCCCGACTTCGGCAACTGGCGAGACGGCACCGGCGCGCTGATCGACCCGGTGCGCAATGTGGCGCTCGTCATGCCGTACGCGAAGGCGGTGTCGGCCAAGAGCTACGACTTCGACGCCGACGGCAACGAGACGCTCCTCGACTACCCGCGCCTGATGGCCGAGGTCGTCAACGCGGGCTATGCGGGCTCGGTCGGCATCGAGTTCGAGGGCAAGAAGATGTCGGAACACGACGGAATCCTGGCCACCAAGCGGCTGCTCGAGCGGCTTGGCTGCGAGGCGTAGTTCGCGTCGGCGCGCGTCGCTGCGGCGCTACAGCCGCTCGTCTGGCCGCGCGGCTCCATGCGGCCGCCAGCCGTCGGGCGCGATCTCGAAGCGCTCGAACTCGAACGCGGGGCTGACCGTGCAGCCGACCAGCGTCCACGGCCCAAGGCTGCGCGCGCGCTGCCACGCCCGCGGGGGCACCTCGATCTGCGGGCGCTCGCCGTCGAAGATGGACGCGCCGAGCACCGCGTGCGACACCACGCCGCCCTCGGGCGCGATCTCGAGTGCGAGCGGTGCGCCTGCGTAGTAGTGCCAGATCTCCGCCGCGTCCACGCGATGCCAGCGGTTCTCGACGCCGCCCGGCAGCAGGAAATAGATCGCCGTGCCTGCGCCGCGCCCGCCGCCCGCGGGCCTGTCGCGCCAGGTCTCGCGGTAGTAGCCGCCCTCGGGGTGCGGCCGCAGGTCGAGAACCTCGATGATGTCGTCCGCGGAATCGCCCGGGCGCGGGAGCGGGATGTTCAGTTCGGCCATGCGCGCACCCTATACTCGCGCCCTGACTTCCGCGCCAGGATCGGAACCCTCATGACCACCACGAGCCCCACCACGATCCCAACCACGAGCCCCGCCACGATGTACGAGCCGAAGATGCAGAGCGCCGCAGGCCGCGGCACCGGAGCCATCCTTGTCACAGGCGCGGGCGGCGAGATGGGGCATGCGCTGCTCGAGGCGTTCGCGGGCCGCCATCACGGCGGCCGGGAGATCGTGGCCATGGACCTGCGTCCGCTGCCCGCCGACCGTGCTGCGCATGCGTCGGCCACCTATGCGGGCGATGTGAGCGACCCCGCGTTCGCCGACGAGATCCTTGCCAAGCACGATGTGTCCGAGATCTGGCACCTCGCCGCGCTGCTTTCGACGCGCGGCGAGAAGAGCCCCGAGCTCGCGCTCCAGGTGAATGTGATGGGAAGCGCGAACATGCTGCGCGTGGCCGCCGAGAGCGCCGCGCGCCGCGGCAGCGCGGTCAAGTTCATGTTCCCGTCCACGATCGCGGTGTACGGCACGCCGACCGTCGCGTCCAAGCGCGCCGCGGGCCGCGTGGGCGAGGAGTCGTGCCAGGAGCCGATCACCATGTACGGCGTGAACAAGCGCGCCGTCGAGGAACTCGGCCGCTACTACGCGCGCCACTACCGCCTGCTCGCCGCCGACCGCCTCGACTGCACGGTCGACTTCCGCGCGATCCGCTTCCCGGGAATCATCTCGGCCGACACGGTTCCGACGGGCGGCACCAGCGACTACGGCCCCGAGATGCTTCACGCCGCGGCGCAAGGCAAGCCCTATGCGTGCTTCGTGCGGCCCGACGCGCGCATTCCGTTCATGACCATGCCTGACGCCGTGCGATCGCTCGTCGAGCTTGCCGACGCGCCGCGCGAGAAGCTCGGCCGCGTGGTCTACAATGTGGGCGCGTTCGCCCCGAGCGCCGAGGAGATCGCCGCCAAGGTGCGCGAGTTCTTCCCCGCGGCCGAGGTGAGCTACGCGCCCACTCCCGAGCGGCAGCGAATCGTCGACAGTTGGCCCGAGGATGTCGACGATTCGGCCGCGCGCCGCGACTGGGGCTGGAAGCCCGAGCACGACTTCGCGAAGGCGTTCGCCGAGTACCTGGTGCCGAAGATCCGCGCCCGCTACGCGCGCTGAGCGCCTGAACGAGGAAATGCGATGACCGGCGGAAACCAACCCGACCCGACGCCCGGCGACGGCGCAGCGCCCTCGGGCGCCCCTCAAGGCAAGCCCGTGAACATCCACCAGATGACGGGCACCATGTACCTCGACATGCGCCGCATCGGCGGCAACCTGATGAAGAGCGAGCGCCGCGACGCGAACCTCACGCCGACCGCGCTCGTGAACACGGCCGTCGAGCGCATGCTCGAGCGCGGCCAGCACAGCTTCAACGACCGCGCCCACCTGATCGCCGCGGCTGCGATGCAGATGCGCCGCGAGCTCGTCGACCACGCGCGTGCGCGCGGGCGCATCAAGCGCGGCGGCGGGCGCGGCCAGGTGAGTTGGGACGATGTGGCGCATCTCATCGCCACCCGTTCGGATGCCGACCTGCAGCTCTCGCTCGAGCAGGTCACCGAGCATCTCTCGCGCGAGAACGAGCGCTTCGCGCAGCTCCTCTCGATGCATGTCTACGGCGGCATGACCCAGCAGGACATGGCCAAGGTCCTCGGGGTCAGCCTGTCGACGGTCGAGAAGGACCTCCGCTATGTGAAGGAGCGCTGCGAGGAGCTGCTGGGCATCACGCCCGCGCAGTGACCTTTGCCGGCCGATGACGGGCGGGGCCCCCGCGGGCGCGGACCGCTTCGCGCCGCCCGCGCCGGACCCCTCGAGCCCTTCAATCCACCCGCGAGCCGTCCGCGAGCGCCCCGAAAGGCCGCCCAGCGGCCTGCAGGAGGGGTTCGATCGGAAATCCCACGAATCCGTTGCGGGGTCGACCCCACGCCGTCGCTGTCACTCTCGGAAGCATGCCTGGGACGCCAAGGGGCACCCGACAAGGCTTCAGGTCAACCGCAGAGAGGAGCCAGCCATGCGTCAGTCCACCACCCGTACCTCCGCCCGCACCTCGGGAAGCACCTCGGGAAGCACCTCGGGAAGCACGATCGTCCGCGCCCTGCGCGGCGCCCTCGCCGGCGTCGCCATGATCGCGGCGGGCTCCGCCTTCGGCGCCGAGCCGATCAGCGCCGGCGAGCGCGGCATCGCGCAGGATTCGCAGGCCTACTTCCTGCTCGGCGCGGCCAATGGCAAGCTCAGCTTCACCGCGACGGGCGTGGCCACCGATCTCGTGGTCATCCGCCTCGCCGACGGCTCGGTGTTCGCGACCGCGACGGTCGAGCAGCTCCTGAAGGGGATCACCGGCGACCACACGCTGCCCGAGGCGGAGAAGCCCGAGATCGACAAGCCCGAGGCTGAAAAGCCCGCCTCGGAAACCAAGGGCGACGAGGTCGCTCCGAAGCTGGCCGAGTTCTCCGAGCCCACCATGCTCGTGAAGCCCGAGTACGACGGATCGGCGACCGAGCTTGAGCCGAACGGCACGATCGTCGACGAGTATCCGAATGTCGCCAAGGCCGTGGCCGGCCCGACCGACACGCTGCGCGCGCAGTTCACCTTCGCGAGCATCCCGTGGATCTTCCACGGCGGCTCGGTGAGCATCTACCGCGGCGCGACCGAGATCGACCGCGACCTGATCCTCCTCAACTGAACCTCTGCAGGTCGCCCCGCCGGACGGCCGAGGCCCGCACCGACCGCATTCCGCCGCGGTCGGTGCGGGCTTTCCGCTTGGTACGCTTTCCGCATGACGGACCCGCAGGACATCGAGCCGCGCTTCGCGAGCGGCGGCCGCTACCGCGAGAGCGGCGACATCGGCCGCTGGTGGCTGGCGTCCTTCGTGGGTGTCCTCGTGTCGGCGCCCGTCTCCGCGCTCGCCGGGGTGATGCTGACCGACGTGATGCTGACCGGCATGGCGACGCGCGGGACGCGGCTCAATCTGAAGCCGCTCGTGCTCGGGGTGCTTTTCGTCGGGTGTCTGATCGCGATCGTTCTCGGCTGGCTGATGGCCCGCTCCGCGATCCGCTCGCGTCGCTTCACCTATGTGGTTTCGGCCGGCGTCGGGCTGGTGTCGGCGTACAGCGCGCTCGCGGCATGCCTTGCAGCGGCCGCGATGCCGAACTTCCCGACCTTCGGCGCGCTCGTTCCGCCGTGGCTGACGCTCCTCCTCGATCCGACCGCTGTGATCCAGGGCATACTTGAGGACACGGGACGCGGCGTTCCCATGGCGCTCTTCGCGCTCTTGGGAGGCGTCACCATCGTGCTCGGCGCGACGCGGACCATGGGATGGTCGAGCAGGGGGCACCTGTTCGACGAGCAGGTCGGGCGATGGTTTCCGAAAGCAGTGCCTGTCGGCATGTTCCTACCGACCGACGACGCCGAGCCCGGCTGCGATCCGACCGTCGGAATCGGCATCGGCGAGCCGGGATATCACGACGACGAGGCGTGGATCGAGCTCGAGTACCTGCCGTCGCCATTCTGCCGCACCGGAAGCGAGATTCTCGACGACGGTTCCGAAGGGCCCATGCGAAACGACCTCGTGCTCGTTCGCCAGCAGTACAAGTCGAACACCACGAAGAAGGCGATGTTCCGCAAGCCCAAGCAGGTCGCGGTGGATGTCGGCGAGGCCGACGCGTTCTGGGTCGAGCGCGCGTTCGTCGTCCACTGCAGCGCGCAGTGGGTGGCCGCGAACGGCGGGACGGTGATCGATCCGCCTCGGCCGCGTTGAGTCGCGGCGCGAAGCCCCCGTGCGGGCGGTCCGAGAAAGGCCGCGCGCCCATGTTCTCGGCATGGGGAAGAGACCGAGTGGCCATCAAGGCGCGAAAGAACCGCGCAAACCGCGTTCTTGGCTGAATTGACGCATTCGGCACGCCGATCCACGGTGTGAACCACCCGCCTCCAACGGAGGGAAACGGCGGGGGTTCCCAATGGAGTCTGTGCCATGCGCGATGCGTTCAATGTCAACGAGAAGGATGTCCTGACCACGGGCGAGGTCGCCAAGATCTGCAATGTGGCGAGCCGCACCGTGAGCAAGTGGTTCGATTCGGGCCAGCTCCAGGGCTACCGCATTCCCGGCTCGAAGGACCGCCGCATCCCGGTGTCGAACCTTCTGGCCTTCATGAAGAAGCACAACATCCCGATGGACGGCCTGATGAGCGGCGCGCCGCGCGTGCTGATCGTCGACACCGACGCCGCCGTCGCCGAGACGCTGCGCAAGGTGCTCGCCGAGCAGACCCGCTACGACGTGCGCGTCGCCTGCGGCGCGTTCGCGGCGGGCGCCGAGTGCGAGAAGTTCCGTCCCCATGTGATGCTGCTCGATGTCCACATGCCCGAGGCCGAGAGCGGCGCGTTCTGCGCGTTCGTGCGCGGCAACGAGGAGCTGCAGATGACGAAGATCGTCGGCATGTCGAGCCGCCTGACCGAGGGGCAGATCGCCCAGCTCGGCGCGAAGGGCTACGACTCGGTGCTTCGCAAGCCGTTCACCGTGCGCCAGGTGGTCGACACGATCGAGCACGCGCACGCGTTCGTCGCCTGAGTTCGCGAAGGGTTCCCCAAGCCACGCTTTGCAGCGCGGCGCTCCAAGAGGCAAGGAGCGCCGCGCTGTCTTTTTGCGCGCCGCAAGGGAAGCACCTTGGTGCGATACTGACGCGGTGATCGCGGTCGGGCCCATTCTCGAACTCGAGGCGCTGCTCGTCGTGCCCGCGGTGCTCGGCACGGCGTCGGGTGCGGTGGTGCGCGATGCGCTCGTGCAGCGGTTCGGCAGGAGGGGCCGTGCGGACCTTGGCGTGCTTGCCGCGAATCTCGCGGCGTGCGCCGTGGCGGGCTTCGCGCTCGGACTGTCCGCTCCATGGCAGGCGCTGGTCGCCGCAGGCTTCGCGGGCGGGCTCTCGACCTGGAGCGGGCTCGCCCTCGAGATCGCGGGGTTCCTGCGCGAGCGCCGCTACGGCCGCCTTGCGCTGCACGCGCCGTGCGCGTTCGCCTGCGCGCTGGGCGTGCTCGCGGCGTTCCGCGCGTTCGCGGGGGGAGCGTCATGACGCGGGCGCGACGCGCGGTGCTCGTTGCGTGTGGCGCCGCGTGCGGCGGCGGGGCGCGCTGGGTGCTGGTGGGGCTGGTGCCGATCGCGGCAGGCGCCGCGTGGCTCGCGCCCGCGCTTCTACTCTGCGTGAACGCGTCGGGCTCGTTTCTTGCGGGTTTCATCCGTGCGCTTTGCGGCCGCGAGCGGTCGCGCGCTGCGGACCACGCGGCGATCGACGCCTTCCTCGTCGCTGGTTTCTGCGGCGGCTACACCAGCTACTCGGGGTTCGTCGCGTTCAGCCTTCCGGGAGACGGCCATTCCGTCGGCGCGGCTGTGGGAATCGCGGCCGCCACAGTCGTCCTGTGCCCGCTGGCGGCGCTCGCGGGCATGCGGGTCGGGGGCGGCTATCCTGCCAAACCCCCTCGCGCACCGCAGGATCCGACCCCGTGAAGATCGCACTGGCCCAAGTCAACGCCCGGATCGGCGACATCGCCGCCAACGAGGCGGCGCATGCGCGCGCGATCTCCGAGGCGTTGGCGGGCGGCGCGGAGCTCGTGGTGTTTCCCGAAATGTCGCTGCTTGGCTATCCGCCGCGAGATCTCGTCGAGCGCCACGGCGTGGCCAAGGCGTGCCTTGCGGCGGCGGAGCGGCTGGCGAAGTCCGTGCCCGCGGGCGTGCTTGCGCTGGTCGGCCTGCCCGTGCGCGCACCAATGCGCGGACGGCCGTTCCAGAATGCGATCGCGCTGCTGCGGGGCGGCCGAGTCGAGGGCTTCGCCGCCAAGCAGCTGCTACCGACCTACGATGTCTTCGACGAAGACCGCCACTTCGCGCCCGCATCGCAGACGACGGTGGTCGAGCATGCGGGCGAACGCGTGGCCGTGCTTCTGTGCGAAGACCTCTGGCAGGCAGGCGACGCAGGCGCGGTGCGCTGCTACGACCGCGACCCCGTGGCCGAGGCGCGCGCCCACCGCGCGGGCGTGATCTGCGTGTCGAGCGCAAGCCCGTTTGTCGCGGGAAAGGACGCGCGGCACCTCGAGATGCTCGCCGCGCGCGCGCGTGCGGCGGGCGCCACCGTGGTCAGCGTGAACGCGGTGGGCGGTCATGACGACCTCGTGTTCGACGGCGGTTCGCGCGTTCTTGCCAAGGACGGCGCGCTGGTGGCCGCGCTGCCGCGGTTCGAGCCGGCACTTGCGGTGGTCGACACCCGATCGGCGACGCGCGTGGCCGTGGAGCCCGCCGATCCCTGCGCCGAGCGCTTCCGCGCCATCGTGCTCGGCGTGCGCGACTATCTCGCGAAGACGGGGCACCGTTCCGCGATCATCGGCCTCTCGGGCGGCATCGACTCGGCGCTGGTGGCGGCGATCGCCGCGGCCGCGATCGGCGCGCGCCATGTGACGGGCATCCTGATGCCGTCGCGGTTCTCGTCGGACGGTTCGGTGGGCGATGCGAAGGAAACCGCGCGCCTGCTCGGCCTCGGCCGCATCGAGACGCTTCCGATCGAGGCGATCCACCGCGCGGTCGAGCAGACCGCGGGCGGCGCGTTCGCGGTTGACGGCGTCGCGGGCGAGAACCTGCAGTCGCGCGCGCGCGGCCTTCTCGTGATGCTCGCCTCGAACGCGACGGGCGCGATCGTGCTCACCACGGGCAACAAGAGCGAGTACGCCGCGGGCTACGCCACGCTGTACGGAGACATGAACGGCGGGCTCGCGCCGATCGGCGACCTGTACAAGACCGAGGTCTACGCGATGGCGCGCATGCTGAACGCGCGCTTCGCGGAGTTCGGGTTCGCGGCGCCGCCCGTTCCCGAGGCGAGCATCGCGAAGGCGCCGAGCGCGGAGCTGCGCCCGAACCAGACCGACCAGGACTCGCTGCCGCCCTACGAGGTGCTCGACGCGGTGCTGCGCGTCCTCGTCGACGCGGAGGGTTCGGTCGACGAGGCCGTGGCCGCGTCGGGCGCGCCGCACGAAACGGTGCTGCGGATCGCGCGCATGCTCGACCGCGCGCAGTTCAAGCGCGACCAGGCCGCGGTGATCCTGAAGCTTTCGCCGCGCGCCTTCGGCCGCGGGCGCCGCTATCCGATCGCGCAGGGATGGGGCTGGTGACATGCCGATCCGCGTGCTCGCGCCCGAACTCGTCAACCAGATCGCCGCGGGCGAGGTGGTCGAGCGCCCGGCGAGCGTGGTGAAGGAACTCGTCGAGAACGCGCTCGACGCGGGCGCGCGACGCATCTTCGTCGAGGTCGAGGGCGGCGGCGCCGAGCTCGTGCGCGTGACCGACGATGGCGGCGGCATTCCCGAGGCGGAGCTTCCGCTCGCTGTCGCCTCGCACGCGACGAGCAAGGTCGCGACCAGCGACGACCTGTCGGCGATCACCACCTTCGGATTCCGCGGCGAGGCGTTGGCCTCGATCGCGAGCGTGTCGCGATTCCGCATGGTGTCGGCGCAGCGCGGCGCGGCGGCGGGCGCGGAGCTCGAGGTCGAGGGCGGCGCGCTGCGCGGCCCGCGCACTGCGGCGGCGCGCCCGGGAACGGTGGTCGAGGTGCGCACGCTCTTCTTCAATGTGCCCGCGCGGCGCAAGTTCCTGCGCAGCGAGGCGGCCGAGACCTCGCGCGTCGGCGAAACGCTCGAGTCGATCGCGCTCGCCCACCCGCATGTGGCGTTCGAGCTTCGCTCGAACGGCCGGCGGCTCCTCGACCTCGCCGCCACCGACGAGCCGATGAAGCGCACGCTCGATGTGCTCGGCGCCGAGCTCGCGCCCGAGCTGCTCGAATTCGAGGAGCGCTTTCCCGAGATCGGCGGCCTCGTGGTGCGCGGATTCGCGGGAAAGCCGTCGATCGCGCGGCCATCGTCGCGCGCGGTGCGCATCCACCTCAATGGCCGTCCGATCATGGATCGCCTCGTGCTGCACGCGGTGCGCGAGGCCTACCGCGGCCTGGTCGACCCCGCGCGAAGCCCGACGGTCGCGCTCATCCTCGAGATCGACCCGCGCGAGGTCGATGTGAATGTGCACCCCGCGAAGAGCGAGGTGCGCTTCCGCGCGCAGCAGGCCGTGCACAGCGCGGTGCGCCGCACGATCGAGCGGCGCCTGCGCGAGGCGAACCTCGTGCCGCACTTCCTGCCTGACGCGCTGCGGCAGCGCGCGGAGGAGCCTGCGCAGGGGGGTGTCGCGCGCAGTCCGCTGTTCGGAAGCGGGCTTGGCGGAGGAGGTGCGTCCGCGGATGCCTTCGGCCGCGCGCCCTCGGCGGGGTTCGGGGATCTCGCCACGCTCGCAGGCGCGATCGGCGCCGCGGTCGCCGCGCATCCTGAGGCGTCGTCGGGCCCGTCCGCACGCGACGAGTTCCGCTTCATCCAGCTCCTCGGCGGGTTCGTGGTCACCGAGGACGACGACGGCATCGTGATCGTCGATCAGCATGCGCTGCACGAACGCGCGATGTTCGTGACCATCATGGAGCGCCTCGAGCAGGGAGCGCTCGAGTCGCAGCGCATGCTTGTTCCGACGGTGATCGAACGCAGCGCGCGCGAGGTCGAGATGCTTCCCGAGATCGAGCCGCTTCTCGCGCGTCTCGGCATCGAGGCGCGCGCGTTCGGCCCGCGGTCGGTCGCGATCGAGGCGGTTCCGACGCTCCTCCTCTCGCGCCATGTCGATCCGCCTGCGTTCGTCGGCGACCTGCTCGAGAAGGCGGCCGACTTCGGCTCGCTCGTCTCGCTCGAGGCCGCGCTGCACGAGTTGGTCGACATGATGGCATGCAAGGCCGCGGTGAAGGCGGGCGACTCGCTCGCGCCCGAGGAGCTTCGCAGCCTGCTCCTGATGCGCCAATCGGTCGAGCGCTCGAGCGCCTGCCCGCACGGCCGCCCGACCTCGATCCGCATCGCCCGCGGCGAACTCGAACGCCGCTTCGGCCGCAGCTAACCGCACAATGGAGCGGGCCGCATGCTCCGGCAAACGGCCCTGCCGCCCGACTCCACCCCGGCTTGGGTGCCCGCAGGCTTCAGCCTGCGGCGCGGGGGATGTCCGTCGTCCATCGACTCC
>JBJTOV010000262.1:0-20965 GCA_046074745.1 Planctomycetota bacterium
GTGCGCGACCTTGCGCGCGCGCGCATGCTGGCGCTACCCGCGCCCGCGACGCCCGACGACGCGCGCGCGCTGCTCGAGGCGCTCGAGCGCCAGCCGTGCCGCGACGCGAGGCTGCTGGCGCGCGCCTGGCGCGCGGCAGGCGGCGAAGCGGAGTTCGACGCGCGCACGCTCGAGGCCGCGCGGCGCTACCTCGCGTCGCCCGATCGCAGCACGGGAAAGCGCGCGTCCGAGGATTTCGCCGCGCAGGTGAAGGCGTGGGCGGGCACCGTGAAGGCGAAGCCCGCGAAGGCCGCGTGGGCCGAGCGGCTGCTGAAGGAGTTCGAGGGCCGCGAGATGCTCGAGATCCGCGGCAAGCGCTCGCTCGACCCTGCGGCGGCCGAGCTCTTCCGCCTGGCTGGCCGCGTGCCGCCCGCGGCGGCCTAGCGGTGCGCGAATCTCACGGCACGCACGGGCCCCAGGAACCGAGAAGCACCGAGAGATCCGCGGCGTTCGTGGTGCCATCGCCGTTCAGGTCGGCCGCAGCGGAGCCCCACGCGCCGAGCACCGCGGCGAGGTCCGACGCGTTCACCGTGCCATCGCCGTTCAGGTCGGCAGGACACGGCGGCACACCGTCGAAGGAGATCTCGAACGCGAACGGCCCGGGCGCCGCGGGCCCGTTGCCGCCGAGCCCGATGTAGATGGGCACGCCCGCCGTCAGCGGCACGCCCGAAAGCCGCGCCGTCCACGGCGGCGCGTCGCCTTGGCAGCCGTTGTCGTCGCACGCGAAGATCGTCGATGCGTCGCCGCACTGCGTCATGAGCGCGATGCGCATGTCGTAGATGCCCCAGAAGTTCGGATCGGTGTCGCTGCAGTTTCCCATGGTGTAGGCCCCGGTGTACGGCGGCACGAACCGAAGGTACTTCGGGTAGCGCAGCGCCTGGTCGCCGATCGCGAAGGTGCACGGCGAACCGGCGAGCGGCAGGTTCGGGTACTCGAACTCGAGCCGCACCGACTGCATGCCGAGCGTCGCCTCGAGCAGGTCGTCGCCGCACGGATCGGGCGGCGGCTCCGCGGCCTCGATCGAGAGCGTCACCTCCATCGGCAGCGCATGGAACGGCTCCTCCACGCCGAAGCCGAGGAAGTACTCGACGCCGGCGTCCGCCCAGAAGCCGACGCGCGCGCCGCCGGTCGCAGGACACTGGTCGTACGAGCAGGTGATGACGGTCGACGGATCGCCGCACTGCGTCATCACCGCGACATGCGCCTGCAGGTCGCTCGGGCAGATTCCGTACTCGTAGTAGCCCGTGGTCGGCGCGGTCCAGCGGGCGAAGTTCGGCTTGTAGATCGTGGCCGGGTGCAGCGCGCCGGGATCGCAGAAGCCCGTCATGTCGAACTCGGTCGCCGCGTCGTTGGCCGCGACGGAGGTCGATCCGGTGGGGATCGCCACAGGAGCGGCGCACGGGTCGAAGGGCTCCTCGATCGCGATCGGAAGGAAGGTCGGCAGGGTGATTCCCGCGCTCGCGGCCCCCGCCACCACCCAGACGCGCGTTCCCGCGACGAGCGCGACATCGACGGCCGCCGCGTTCGCGCAGAAGTTGTCGTTGCACGCGAGAACGCCCGCGCCCGGGGTGCAGCCCGCAAGCACGGCGATCCGCGTGTCGCTCGCGTTCGCGCAGAGCGAGACGCGATAGACGCCCGACGCGGGCGGATCGAACGGGAAGTAGTTTGCGCGGCGGATCACGAACGCGCCGCTGCAGGCCTTCCCCGAGAGGTCGAGGGCGGGCGCATTCACGACATTCAGCATCATCGTGTTGTCGCCGGACGCGAGCACGAGCGGTCCGGGCGCGCACGGGTCGTAGGGCGGAAGACTGCTGCAGTTCGCCGGCGGCTCGCCGGCCGTGGCGCCGGCGGCGATGCATGTGTTCGGCGTCGACTCGAACGCGTAGTCCGCGAGCACGCGTTCGGTCGAGGTTGCGCCGACGACCACGCGCGCCCAGCCGAAGCGAAGCTGCCCGTCGCCGCCGATGAACTTGAAGCCCACGATGTTCTCCGCGTTGAGCTTCCACGCGCCCTCGTAGCCGCCGAAGGTCGCGGTTCCCGCGCCGAATGAGCCGTAGCCGGCGATCACCGACTGCAGCGGCAGCTTCGGCGGCGTGCCGCTCGTCGCGCCCGGATAGCGCATGAAGCCCGATCCGTTCGTCGAGCCGGTGTAGAGGACGATGTTGGCGCCGCCGGCCACGGGCCCGCTCGTGTAGCCGCCCGAGGTGTAGATGTTGAAGTCCCAGCCGGTCGGTCCGTTCACGGTCGTCGTGGACGCGCCGGTCTCGACATTCAGCCAGAGCCCGTACTGGTTCGCCGGAATCGTCAAGTTGACCACGCGGTGCACGATCGCGGCGTGCGCCGACCCCGCAAGGGAGAGCGATGCCGCGAGCGCGAGGGCGCGTGGAAGTGGAGACATGTGCATCGTGAACCTCGCAGGTGTCCGCGCGTGCGCGGCGCGACAAAGGTAGCGCGGGCTGGGCGGCGCGCAAGCGCTTCGCAGTCCACCGGCCGCTCGGGAGACCCTCGCGCACGGCGGTCACGCCCGCGGCAGCGCTCCTGCGGATCGCCCGCCGGATCATGTACGATTCGCGCCCCATGGCACAGGCCCAGCTCCCGATCCTCGAGTTCATCGCCCGCAACTACCGCAATTTCAACGCGCGTTCCACGCGCGACGCGCTGTTCGCCTACTGGGACCATGTGTCTTCGGGCGGCCGCATGTACTGGGCGGTCGCGGGCGCGATGAGCTCGGCGCAGCTCGGCATCACGCTCGCCCCCGCGATCCGCGCGGGGCTGGTGCACGGGCTCTCGGTGACGGGCGCGAACCTCGAGGAATCGCTCTTCCGCCTCGTCGCGCACCACAGCTACAAGGACTTCCCCGACTACCGCTACTTCACCAAGAAGGACGACACGAAGATCCTGAAGCAGCGCATGCGGCGCGTGACCGACACCAGCATTCCCGAGGACGAGGCGTTCCGCTCGGTCGAGAAGATCCTGGTGCCGATGTGGAAGCGCGCGAGCGCGAACGGCGATCGCCGCTTCTGGCACGAGTACTTCTACGAGCTCGTGCTGTCGCTGCCGAAGTCGAAGCACGAGGGCAACCCCGACGAGTGCTGGCTGCTCGCGGCCGCGAAGGCGAACCTGCCGATCGTGGTGCCGGGCCACGAGGACTCGACCTTCGGCAACATCTTCGCGTCGCATGTGAAGTTCAACGACTGCGGCGCGCAGATCGTCAAGAGCGGCATCGAGTACATGGCCGCGTTCTACGACGACTACCGCGCCCTGTCGAAGGGCAAGGGCATCGGCTTCTTCCAGATCGGCGGCGGCATCGCGGGCGACTTCCCGATCTGCGTGGTGCCGAGCATCAAGTACGACCTCGGCGAGAAGGTGCGTCCGTGGGCGTACTTCTGCCAGATCAGCGACTCGACCACGAGCTACGGCTCGTACTCGGGCGCCACGCCGAACGAGAAGATCACCTGGGACAAGCTCACCGAGGACACCCCGATGTTCGTGGTCGAGAGCGACGCCACCATCGTGGCGCCGATGATGCTCACCGCGCTGCTCGAGGCGAAGGCGAACCCGAAGGCCGCGGCCGCGATCATCAAGGCCTCGCGCGCCGAGACGCGCAAGAGCGCGGTCAAGGTGCGCTGAGCCGCCCCGATTCCGTACGATGCGGCGATGCAGGGCCCGTCGGGCGCACAACCTGTCTCCCCGCCTGAACGCCGGCTTGGCGCGGGCGATCTCGCGGCCGCCGCGGCGTTCATGGCGGCGGCCATCGCGATCCGGCTGCTCGCCCTGCATCACGGGCCCGATGCGCCGTGGCCGCACTCGATGCTCTACGAAGGCGACGCGCCCGCGTGGGTGCGGTGGGCGCAGGCCCTCGGGCGCGGCGAGCCGTTCGAGGCCGACCTCGCGTTCCGCACGCCGGGCGTGGCGTTCCTGCTGCACTGGCTTGGCGTCGACAACGCGCCCTTCACCGCGGCGAAGACGCTCTGGTGCGTGCTGTCGGCGATCACCGCGGGTGCGCTCTACCTCGTGGTGGCGCGGTGGTTCACGCGCCCCGCGGCCGTGGTGGCTGCGGCGCTGTGCACGGCGTCCTTCGGGCAGATCGCGCTCGCGACCAGCCTGAACAACGAGGCGCCGTACGCGCTGCTCGTCGTGCTCGCGGTGGGCGCCACGCTTGCGCTGGCCGAACGGCCGCGCTGGTGGCTGTGCGCGGCGCTCGGCGCGATGCATGGCGCGGCCATGCTGCTGCGCGCCGAGCACATGCTGCTTCTCGCCATGCTCGTCGTGGTCGGCGCGGTGCTCGGGCGGCGTGCGGGCTGGCGAAGGTCGCTCGCCGCGCAGGCGGCGGTGGTGCTGGTCGCGGTCGCGGCGTGCGCGCCGTGGTCGCTGCGCTCGCATGCGGCGGCGCAGCGCTTCAACGCGGCGCTCGACGCGCCGCTTCCCTACGACTCGATGTGGCCCGAGTGGTCGCCCGACGCAGCGGCGGCGCTCGAGGAACTGCCCGCGTTCGCGCGAACGCCGCACTTCCGCGCGATCTGCAGGCGGTCGCTCGAGGAGCGATGGCCCGCGGTCGACGCGGCGCGCGTGCGTGCGTACTTCGACGCGCTCGGCCAGATCCCGGCGCCTGTTCCCGAGTGGACGCTCGTCTCGTTCAAGGGGCCGCTCGACTTCGCGCTCGCGAACGACCCGCGCGCCGACGGAGGCTTCTCGCGCGCAGGGCTCGCCGACGGCGACGAGGCGGCGCCGGCGTTCTCGTTCGCGCGGCCCGCGCACGCGCGCCTCGTGGAGCATGGCTACGCGGTCGGACTTGCGCACATCGTCGAGAACCCCGCGCGATGGCTGTCGCAGTGCGGCGAGAAGGCGCTGCGATTCGCCGACGGCGCGACCACGGGCCTCGGTCTCGGCAACTGGCCGTTCGGCGCGGCGTTCGTGCGCGAACCCGTCGACATGGCGGTCGCGGCGCGCAGCGACGCTCCGTGGTGGCGGGCGGGCTCGCTGGCGCTCCTCGGTCTCGGCTGCATCGTGGCCGCGCGACGCGCGGGTGGAACCGTGCTCCTCGCCGTGCTCGCGTACCGGCTGGCGGTGACGCTCGCGTTCTACGGCTACGCGCGGCAGTCGGCGGCCATCGGGCCCGTGCTCTTCGCACTCATGGCGCTTGGCGTCGATTGGTGCATCGTGGCGCTGCGATCACGCGGTGCTTCCGAAGATGCGGCTCGGATCGCGGCTTTGCCTTTCGGCGTGCGCCCGCCATGGGCCGCCGCGCTCGTCGCGTTCGCCTCCGTGGTCGTGGGCGTGGCATTCCTCGCCACGCTGCGCGCACCCGCGCTCCGCGCACGGCCGACGCAGCCGAGCGGCGTGATCACGCCCGCTCCGCAATGGGCCCCCGACGCCTTCGAGTCGAACGCCCGCCTGATGCTCGAGCCGCTACCGCGCTGAAAGCCGCTGCACGCGATCTTCACCCGCATCGCGCGACGATCGCATACGCTCGAGGCATGTCGAATTCCCTGCTGCTTGCTGCGCTCATGATGGGCGCGCCGCTTCCGCCACCCGCCGACGCCGCGCGCCCCGCGCAGGAACCCAACAGCGTGATCTTCGTCCACCCCGACGGCACGGGTCTTGCGCACTGGGGCCTGGCGCGCGTGCGCTGGGCGGGGCCCGACGGAAACCTCGCGTGGGACACGCTTCCCGAGATCGGCATCTACCGCCCCCATGTGCGCGACAGCCTTGCGCCCGAGAGCCACTCGGGCGGCACGATCCACGCCTACGGCGTGAAGGTGCCGCAGGACAGCTTCGGTCTCGACGGCAGCGACATTCCGCTCTCGGCTGCGGGAACGCGCGAGAGCGTGATGCGCCGCGCCATGCGCGAGGGCCGGTCGGTGGGCCTCGTGAACTCGGGGCACATGGCCGAGCCGGGCACCGCGTGCATGCTGGCGAGCGTGCCGAGCCGCTCGCAGACCGAGCAGATCGTGGCGCAGCTCGTCGAGGCTCGGCCGCAGGTGCTTCTCGGCGGCGGCGAGGCGTACTTCCTTCCGAAGGGAACCAAGTGCCGCTACGGCGACGGTGCGCGCACCGACGGCCGCAACCTTGTCGACGAGGCGCGAAGCGCGGGCTACCTCGTGGTGTTCACGCGCGAGGAGCTCGCGGCCGTTCCCGAGGGAACCACGCGCCTGCTCGGGATCTTCGCGGCCTCGCACACCTTCAACGCCGCGTCCGAGGAAGTGCTTGCCGCACGCGGGCTCGCGCACTACGACCCGAACGCGCCCACCGTGGCCGAGATGCAGCGCGCCGCGCTACGCGTTCTGTCGGCCAATCCGAAGGGGTTCTTCCTGATGGTCGAGGAGGAGGGCACCGACAACCACTCGAACATGCGCAATGCGGGCGGAATGCTCGAGGCCGTGCGCCGCGCCGACGAGGCGCTGGCCGACGCGCAGCGCTTCCGCGCCGAACATCCGCAGACGCTGGTGCTCGTCGCCGCGGACAGCTGCGCGGCCAGCCCGCAGCTCGTCGCGATGCCCGAGTCGGACGGCGTGATCGTGCGCGGAAAGCCACTGCCCGCCGCGCTTTCCGGCGACACCACCCCGCTCGACGGCGTGCGCGGTCCGCTCAGCGAACCCTTCGTGAGCGCCCCCGACGCCGCGGGACGCACGCATCCATTCGCGGTGGCGTGGGCCACGATGTCGGACGGCGGCGACCCCGTGGTCGTGCGCGCGGCCGGCCCGGGCAGCGAGCTGCTTCGCGGCACCGTCGACAACACCGCGATCTACCGCGCGATCTTCACCACGCTCTTCGGCAAAGCGCCCGAGCAGAGCCGCTGAACGACCGCTCCGCGGCGCAGGTATCTTCATTCGGTGAACTTCGCACGCAACGCATTCTCCGCCGCAGCCGCGCTCGCGCTCGCCGCCTGCGCCTCGCCGCGAACCGCGCAGCAGGCCCCTGCCGCCCCCGCGATCTCCGCGGTCGCGACCATCGTGCTCGGCATCGCGCAGGACGGCGGCGTTCCGCAGGCGGGCAGCTTCGGCGATGCGCGCTGGGACGAGCCCTCCGCGCAGCGCCTCGTGGTGTCGCTCGGCATCGCCGATCCGCGCAGCGGAAAGCGGTGGATGATCGACGCCACGCCCGACTTCCGGCGCCAGTCGCTCGACCTCTACCGCGCATCGGGCGGCGCGCCGCGGCCCGTGCTCGACGGCATCTTTCTCACCCACGCGCACATGGGGCACTACACGGGCCTGATGTTCCTCGGACATGAGTCGATCGGCGCGAAGGCCGTCCCCGTGTGGGCGATGCGGCGCATGCGCGAGTTCCTCGAGACGAACGGCCCGTGGAGCATGCTCGTCTCGCGCGGCAACATCGAGTTGCGGCCGCTCGTCGCGGGGTCGCCTGTGAAGCTGGCCGACGACCTGACCGTGACGCCGATCCTCGTGCCGCACAGGCAGGAGTTCAGCGAGACGGTCGCGTTCCGCATCGAGGGGCCGTCGCGCGCGGTGCTGTGGCTGCCCGACATCGACTCGTGGCGCGAGTGGGACGAGATGGGCGTGCGGCTCGAGGACATGCTGCGCACCGTCGATGTCGCGTACCTCGACGGAACCTTCTTCGCGAACGGCGAGATTCCGGGGCGCGACATGTCGACCTTCCCGCATCCCTTCGTCGCCGCCACGATCGAGCGGCTGTCGACGCTGCCCGCCGCGGAACGCGCGAAGGTGCGCTTCATCCACCTGAACCACACGAATCCCGCGCTCGACGCGAACAGCTCTGCCCGCCGCGCCATCGAGTCGGCGGGCATGCGCGTGGCCGAGGAAGGCGAGATCGAGGCGCTCGGCCCCGCGACGGCGGCAACCCGCTGAGCGCGGCCCGCGGAGCCGCCGCCTTCTCCAGCGCCTCCGCATCCGCGGCATCAGCGCGGCGCGGGCCCGCCGATCGGCACGACCTCCACGCGCCCCGTCTCCCGAGCGGCGTGCGGCGCCGCGAATCCGAGCTTCGGCGCGACCATCGTGGCCGTCACCGTGGCGCGCACGCACTCGGGCAGCGGGCGGCCCGTGTCGCAATCCATGCCGCTCGGAAGATCGACGCTGAGCACGGGCGCGCCGAGCGCGTTGATCCAGCGAACGAACGCGAGCGCGTTGCCCGCGAGCGGGCGGTCGAGCCCCGTGCCGAACAGCGCGTCGACCACGAGATCGGGGCGCGTGAACCGCATCGCGGGGTCGAAGGGCCGCATCACGACCTGCGACTCCGTGGCGAGCCTTCGCATGATCCCCGCATCGCTGGCCGCGTCGGGTGCGCCGAGGTGGACGATCTCGCACGCGACGCCCGCCTCGTGCAGCATGCGTGCGACCGCATAGCCGTCGCCGCCGTTCTGCCCCGCGCCGCACGCGACGAGCACGCGCGGCGCCGCGCGGTCGGCGACCATCTCGCGCGCGATGCGCGTGCATCCGCGCGCGGCGTTCTCCATCAGTTCGAGGCCCGCGATGCCGAGATCGCGCATGCAGTGCGCGTCGTAGGCGCGCGCAGCTTCGCGGGTGAAGGCGATCGGAGGGCTCATCGCGCGTTCCACGGTACGATTCCCGCCTCTCGGGAGCAACGCGTGAACCGACCCCTCGCAGCAGTCCTCCTCTTCGCAACGATGGTCTCCTGCGCCGCGCCGCGGGCCCGCGTCGATCGCGGCGCGCCCGAACCCGCGCAAGCCGGCGCATTGCAGCCGCAGCCAGGCCCTGCGCCGAGCACGATCGACCCGTCGGGACAGATGGCGGCACAGCCATCCCCGCAGCCAGTGACGCAGCACTCCGCGCCCGTCACCCTCGCCACGAAGGCGCCCTCAGACGAAGCGGCCCGAACCGGTTCTGCCTCTGCGCCCTTGCCCACGCCCACGCCCACGCCCACGCCCGCGCCCGCTCCGAACGCCGCAGCGACCGCCGAGCAAGACGACCAGCCGCCCGCGCCGCGCCGCCCAAGCCTTGTCGCGGGAAGCCTCGCCCCCGACTTCACGCTGTCCGACGCGTCGGGCGCGAACCCCGTCGCGCTGCGCTCCTTGCGCGGCAAGCCCACCGTGCTCGTCTTCGGCAGCTGCACCTGCCCGCAGTTCGTGCGCTCGACGCGCGCCACGGGTGCGCTCTACCAGCGCTACCAGGGCCGCGTGAACTTCCTCATGGTCTACGGCCGCGAGGCGCACCCCACCGACGGCTGGGCCATCGAGGGAAACCGTTTCAAGGTGACGCAGCCGACCACCATCGAGGAACGCCGCGCCGCCGCGCGCGGCTTCGTGAAGGAGCTCGGCATCGCCATGCCGCTCGTCGTCGACACGATCGAAGGCGACGCGGAGCGGCTGTACGACCCGTTCCCGAACCGCGTGGTCGTGATCGACGCCGAAGGCCGCATCGCCCACATCGGCGCGCGCGGCCCGCAGTCGACGCTCAACAGCGCGCGCGAGGTTCCTGTGGTGCTCGATGGGCTTCTCGCGCCGCGGTGAGCTGCTCGCGGCGCGGTGAGCTCCTCGCGGCGCCGTGAACTCCTCGCGGCGCGTCGGCGTCGGCCTCCGCGACCCTGCCGAGCATGGGCGGCACGCGCGGTCTCTACCCGACGCGTTCGAGCACGGCGCGCGCAAGCATCGCGGCCTGCGCGGGCGCGCGGTCGAGGAAGAGCGACGGCTCGAGGATCTCGAGCTCCATCAGCAGCGGGCTTCCGTCGGCGCCGCGCGCAAGATCGACGCGCGCATAGGCCAGGCTTCCGAAGCCAAGCCCCGCGACATGCGAGAGGATGCGCCCGGCCAGCGCGCGTTCGTCCGGCGCGGGCTCGACGAGCCCGCGCGACTGCTCGAGATCGTTCTTCCAGCGCGCGCCCTTGTGCACCGCGTGCGAGAACGCCCCGTCGAAATGCACGAGGTTCGTCTCGCCATGCGCCACGACCGACGCAAGGCACGGCTGCACCAGCAGGTCGCGCTCGGCATGCTCGAAGTGGTGCGCATGCACTGCCTCCATGTCGCCGCGCGCCACGCGCACGGTGGCGAACGAACCCGCGCTCACCGCGGGCTTCACCACCAGTTCGCCGAAGCGGGCGAACATCGCATGCCAGTCGACATCGCTGCCCGCGGGAACGAACTCGGTCGGCACCACGGGCAGCCCCGCGCGCGCAAGGTCGACCAGATAGCGCTTGTGCAGGTTCCAGCGCAGCGCGGGCAGCGGGTTCACAAGGCGCGTCGCCGCCGCGGCGCGCGCGAGCCACGCCTCGAACTCCTGCAGCCGCGCCACATAGTTCCATGTCGACCTGACGAGCGCCGCGTCGAAGGCGCTCCAATCGGCGCGCGCATCCTCCCACGCCACGATCTCGGCCGCCGCCCCGAGGTCCGCAAACGCGTGCCGCAGGATGGGCAGGTCCGCATCAGGCCGCGGAAGTTCGGTGCAGGTGACGAGCGCGACGCGCATCGGGAAATCGTAGTGTCTCCATGCGGTCGTCGGCACGCGCGGGGTGCACGCCCCGTTTGCGCGGTTGCGGCGCGCGCTCGGAAAGACCTTGACCCGCCACGGCTTGATTCCCTACCCTCGGCGAACGGAGGAGGGTTGCGCGCGCGATCACTGGTCGCAGCGCCGTCCTGAAAAGGGGCGAGCCACCGGAAAGTCCGGGCAGGCCGACAAACCTCCACAGCCGAATCCGCCACGCGTGCGCTGCATGACGGAGCCCGCGTGTCGTGCGCCGCAACCGACCTGCGCAGCCGATCTTCTGAGAAATCCATGCAGATCAAGACCACCGCCGTGCTCGCCTCGCTCTTCGCCACCCTGCTCGCCACCCTGCTCACCACGGGCTCGCTCGCGCACGGCGCCATCGTCGGCTTCACCGAGAACTTCGCCACGGGCAGCGCCAACTGGCGCGACGCAGGCGGCCTGAACGCGCTCGCGTGGTCCGCAACGGGCGGCCCCTCGGAGTCGTCGTTCGCCTCGAGCACCTTCAACCTGAGCAGCACCACTTCGGGCGGCTTCCCGCCCACCGTGATCCGCGCGCACGCGTCGTATCCGTCGTCGGGCGGCGCCTATGTCGGCAACTGGCTGGCCGAGGGCGTGACGGGCGTGGTCTTTCAGTTCCGCCACAACCTTCCCGAGGCGGTCGTCGTCACGGGCCGCTTCGCAAGCCCGCAGAACTTCCCGGGCGCGTCGGTCGTCTCGCAGGCCGCCGTGCAGTCGGGCGTCTGGACCACGGTGTCGTTCAACCTCACCGAGGGCAGCGGCGACATCATCTCGCTCGGCGGTAGCACCTACGCGGCGATCTTCTCGAACATCGGCAACATGCAGTTCGGGTTCAGCGTCACGCCGGGCCTGGCGGGACAGAACATCAACGGAACCTTCGACATCGCTGGCTTCCAGATCGTGCCCGCGCCCGGCGCGATCGCGCTGCTCGGCCTTGCGGGGCTCGCGTTGCGCCGCCGCCGCTGAGCCGCGTCCGAAGGGCGCACCGCGCGCCGTCGCTCGCGCGGGTCGACCTCACATCGCGCCGCACGCCGTTCCGCACGCCGTGCCACACATGGCCCGGTACGCCGCCACCGACGCATCCAGCGCCGCGCGCTCCGGCGCAGGCACGCGCTCGATCACCCCGAGACCCGCGTAGGTGTCGAGCTTCGATTCGGCCTCGACGCCCGCATACACCACCGTCGAGTCGATGATGCGCCTGCCGAGGATTTCCTCGAGCTGCTGCTGCGTGTAGGTGGGCTTCACCGCCGCGGTCGACTTGGTGCCGTACTGCTGCAGGTTCGACGCGAAGATGCCCGCCGCGCTCACGGGCAGGAAGTCCTCGTAGCGCAGGCCCTCGTACTCCACGAATCCCTGCGCGGCAAGGTCGAGCAGGTCGAGCGTGGCGAACGCGCCCTTCGCGGCCACGCCCTTCGGCGTCGGCGCATAGCGCGCGTACACGAGGCCCGCGCGGATCAGCCCCTGCAGCGACTTCGGGAACGGCGCGAACGGCCGCCCGTACAGCGCCTCGTACGCCGCCATGTCGCGCTTCGGAAGCGCGGGGTCCTGCTCGCGCGCGGCATCGGCCTCGGAAAGGCACGCGTCGTACATGGCGCGGCCCTTCGGCGTGCACGCGTAGAAGCGCTCCTCGATCTCGCCGAAGCGCGCGGTGTGCGTGGCGTTCACCACCGTGCCGTCGTTCTCGGTGAACTCGACGGGCTCGGTGAGCGCCTTGTACGCATCCTGCCGCAGCAGGACCGGCGTGTCCTCGCTCGGGCCCTCGGTGAAGTCCTTGAATCCCGCGTGCTTCATCGCGGCCAGCGCGAACTCGGGCTGCGTGAAGCGCCTCGTAAGCGCGGCGGCGGCCTCGGCCACCTCGGCGGGCGTGACGGTGCCCGCGCCGTACCGCGCGATCTCCTCGAGCGGCACATGCTTGAAGTGCAGCTTCATGAAGTCGCGGTCGGCCTGCGCCATCAGGCGCGAGAGCACGGTCGTCGCGCGCGCCTCGAACCACGCCGCGTCGACCTCGCCCATGCAGCGCTTCATGGCCGCGGTGTACAGGTCGATGCAGAAGGTGTTCGGCGTGAGGTGGTTCAGGTGGTGCGACTGGAAGCACGCGATGTCGGCCGCGATCTTGAAGCCCGCCGCCGAAAGCTCCTGGTAGAGCGCATGGTCGCGCGCCTTGCCCGTCCACTTGAAGATGCGGTCGGTGCACTCCTTGATGAGCGCGTCGCCGTCGGCCTGCCCGAGTCCGCCCTGCTGCTCGCACTTCTCGATGAGCGCCTTGGCGCGGTCGCTGAACACCGTGCGCTTCGCAAGCAGCTCCTCGATGCGCGCGCGCGTCGCGGGGTCGAAGTAGTCGGTCATCAGCACCGAGCTGAACACGCGGTGCTCGGGCCGCAGCGTGGAGCGGAACGCGGTCGCGATGATCGGCTGGCTCTTCGAGCCGACATTGGTCATGTCGTAGAAGTTGTGCGGCTCCATCGCGAAGCACGCGAACAGGCGGCCGATCCAGCGGTACTCGTCGGGCCTGCCGATGCGGATCGCGCCGTGGCGCTCGCCGCTCGTGCGCGCAAGAACCTCGTCCGACATCGCGAATCCCGCGTGCAGCCGCGAAAGCAGCCCGCACACCGTGCGGTTGCACGCCTCGTTCACCAGCAGCGAACGGTCGTACAGCGGCACCTCCTTGCCGAACATGGCGCTCAGCGCCCCGAACAGGCGGTTCTGCATCTCGATCTTGCTGGCGAGCGCGCTTCCGGCGGCGAAGGTCGTCATGGTGTGTCCTCTCGAGGCTGTATCGGCAAGGATAGCCCCTGCGGTCCTCTCCAGAGCCGCGAAACGGCGATCGGACGCGCGCGCGGAGGCCTGCGCGCCCCGCCGCGCCTATCGGTCGATGCCCGCGAGGTCGAGAAAGAACGCGTGCTCGCGGGCGATGCCCTTCAACCGCTCGAAGCGGCCCGAGTTTCCGCCGTGGCCCGCCTCCATGTTCACCTGGAAGATCAGCGGATTCGCATCGGTGCGCAGCCTGCGCAGGCGCGCCACATACTTCGCGGGCTCGAAGTACTGCACCTGCGAGTCCCAGAGGCCCGTGGTCACGATCATCGCGGGGTACGCGGCGGCGCGCAGGTTGTCGTAGGGCGAGTACGACAGGATGTACTCGTAGGCCTCGCGCGATTCGATCGGGTTCCCCCACTGCGTCCACTCGTTCGTGGTCAGGGGAATCGTCGGATCGAGCATGGTCGTGAGCGCGTCGACGAACGGCACGCCGAGCGCGATGCCGCGGTAGCGGTCGCCCGCCTCGTTCGCGACCACGCCCATCAGCAGGCCGCCTGCGCTCGCGCCCTTCGCGAACACCAGGTCCGCCGCGCCCCACTTCTCGCGCACCAGGGCGTCGGTCGCGTCGACGAAGTCGTTGAAGGTGTTCCGCTTGTGCAGCAGCCGGCCGTCCTCGTACCAGTCCTGCCCGAGATCGGCGCCGCCGCGCACATGCGCGTACGCGACCGCGAACCCGCGGTCGAGCAGCGGGATCGCGCCGATGCCGAAGTCCGCATCGGCGGGTATTCCGTACGAGCCATATCCGTCGACGAGGATCGGGCAGGTTCCGTCGCGGCGGTAGCGGTCCTTGCGCCACGCGATCGACACGGGAATCCGCTTCCCGTCGCGGCTCGGCGCCCACACGCGCGCCGTCGCGTAGAGCGCGGCGTCGTATCCCGGCACCTGCTGCACCTTGCGCACCGTGCGCGCGCCCGTGGCCAGGTCGTAGTCGGCCGTCGTCGCGGGCTCGACCATCGTCGACGACACCACGCGCACGAACCCGCACGACGGATCGCTGTTCTGGCCGAGCACCATGGTGAACGCAGGCGCGTCGATCGCCAGCCGCGCGCGCTCGGCGCCGTCCCATCCGATCACGCGCACCGACGCGTTCGCCTGCACGCGCTCGGCCAGGGCGATCGCGCCGTCGAAGAGCGCGAAGTCGTCGAGCGCGGCGTCGGTGCGGTGCGGCACCAGTTCCTGCCAGCCCGCGCGTTCAGCGGGCGCCTGCTCGCCCGCCGCGACCAGCCGGAAGTTGCGCGCGCCCTCGTTGGTGCGGATCACCCAGCGGCCGCCGAGGTGGTCGGCGTAGCTGCGCACGCCCGCCGTGCGCGGCAGCACGGTGCGCGGCGCCGCCTCGGGGTTCGCCCGCGGCACCGCGCGCAGCTCGTTCGTGTCGAAGCCGTCGCTCAGGATCAGGACATGCTCGCCCGACGCGCTCTCCGAGATGCCGATCGTGAGCTCGTCGTCGGGCTCCTCGTACACGAGCGCGTCGCCTGCGTTCGCCGTGCCCACCGCGTGTCGCCACACGGGTCCCGTCACGAGCAGCACGGGGTCCTGCTTCACATAGAAGACCGTGCGCCCGTCCTTCGACCACACGACCGGCTCGAGCACGCCCTCGATCTCGTCGGAGAGCACGGTGCCCGTCGAGAGATCCTTGATGCGCAGCACATGGATGCGGCGGCCCGTGCGGTCCTCGGTCCACGCGACGAAGCGCCCGTCGTCCGAAACGGCGGTCGAACCGATCGCGAAGTAGTCGCGGCCCTTGGCGAGCGCGGCGAGATCGAGCACCACCTCGGCGGCCGCATCGGCGGCGGGCGCGCGCGCATCGCCCTTCCGGCGCATCACGCTCGGGTACTCGCTGCCCGGCTCGAACGCCGTCCAGTACCACCAGCCGCGGTCGAACGCGGGCACCGACGACTCGTTCTGCGTGAGCCGCGACTCGAGCTCGCGCACCACCGAGCGCTCGAGCGTCGCAAGCCGCCGCATGTAGCCCTCGGTGTGCGCCTGCTCGGCCTCGAGATGACGCATGATCTCGTCGCGCTTGCGCGCGGAGTCGTCGTCGCGCATCCAGTAGTACTCGTCGGTGCGCGCGCCGTGCGGGCTGCGCACCTCGTGCGGGCGCTGCTCGGCCACAGGAGGACGCGGGGCGGCGCAGGAGGCGGCCAGGACGGCTGCGGCGGCGAGGACGGCTGCGGCGGCGCGGGCAAGCGTGCGATTCATGTCGCGCACGATACGCGGCGGAGCCAGGCCAAAAAGACGGCGGCCGCGGATCGCTCCGCGGCCGCCGATTCAGTCATGTCGCCCTTGGTGGGATCAGCCCCACGCGGCGAGAAGCGTCGCGAGGTCGGCCGCATCCACCGATCCGCTGCCGTTGAGGTCGGCGGCGCAGCCGCTGCACGGACCCCATGCCGCAAGCAGGATGGAGAGATCGGCCGCGTTGACGATGCCGTTGCCGTCGAGGTCGGCGGGGTCGCCCTGCGGCGGGCCGTCGATCTTCAGGGTTCCCGACAGAACAGCCGTCGACAAGTACGAGCCCGCCAGGATGTAGTAGGTAACACCTGCGACAAGGTCCTGCGCCAGCGGGAAGCCCGCGAAGGCGCCCGTCGCGCCACCGTTGGTGGCATCGATGGTGCTGGCCAGGTTGCTGGTGGTGCTGCCCGCGACCAGGCAGGCGTCGTCGTTGAAGGCGATCGCCTCGAAACGCGTGCCGACCGCAGGGCAGACCTCGCCAATCGCGAGCATGGTGTCGCCCGTCGCGCCGCAAAGGCTGATGCTGTACGCACCCGTCGTCGCAGGCGTGAAGGAGTACCACACGGACTTGCTGACGGTCGCGGTCGTGGTGCCCGCGAGGTTCGACTTCACGGTCTGCGCAACCGTTCCCGAGTTCGCGAACGCGTTCTCACCGAACACGGCCGCGGCGGCCGTGCTGCATGCCGGATTCGGCGGCGGAGTCACGGTGACGGCGATCGGCGACGGCAGCGAGCCCTTGGGCGACGCGCCACCGACGATGATGTAGTAGGTCAGCGTCTCGATCAGATCGACGGTGACCGACGACGACGAGCCGCACGCGTTGTCGTTGCAGCCGAGCGGGGTCGCCAGCGGATCGCAGCTGTCGGTGACCGCGATGCGGGTGTCGGCAGCCGACGCGCAGGTGCTGATGGTGTACGAGCCGCTCACGGGGGCGACAAACTTGAAGTAGTTCGCCTTGTAGATCGTGAAGCCGCAGGTCGAGCTGGTGAGGTTCTGCGCGGTGGTCTGGTTGAGCGCCAGGTTGTTGGTGCCGTTGCTCGCCGAGGGGTTCGTGCTGTCGCACGGGTCGTACCACGGCGACACCTGCACGGCGGACGGCGACGCGAGGTCCGCGTCGGTCGCTCTGCCGAGCACCAGGTAGTACACGCCGCCCGCGGTCGCCGACAGGGTGAGCGACTCGCCCGCGCCGCACGAGGCGCCGCACGCGATCACGCTCGAGCCCGCCGCGCAGCCATCGAGAATCGCGATGCGGGTGCCGCTGGCGGCCGCGCAGGTCGAGAAGTCGTAGTTGCGGGTCGCGGGAGCGGTGAACTTGTAGTAGTTCGCGCGGTAGAAAGTGCCGCACGACAGGTTCGCCGTCGTCGCGGTGTTGTTCACGAACAGGTTGTTCGCGCCGGAGAACGCGGACGGATTGGTCGGAGCACAGGGGTCGTAGGGACCGCCGCCACCGCCCGTGTCACCCACGCTGATCGCCACGCCCGGCGAGGTCTCCCACGCGAGCTCGGTGATCTTGCGGTCGGCGCCGCTGATCGAGGCGCCGATCTGGAAGGTGCCCCAGCCGTAGTGGGTCTGGCCGTCCGCGGCGATGAAGCGGAAGCCGAAGCGGTTCAGCGCGTTCAGCTGCCAGTTGCCCGCGGCCGAACCCACGACCACCGCACCCGAGCCGTAGCTGCCCGAAGCGCCGACGATGGTGCCGATCGCCAGGTTGCCGGCCGAGCCCGTGGTCGCGCCCGGGTAGCGCATCATGCCCGTGCCGGTTGCGTTGAACCAGGTCAGCGAGGTCGCCGAGTACGGGTTGATGTCCCAGCCGGCGACGACCGAGCCGGCCGAGCCGGTCGCGAGCGTCTCGACATTGATGTACAGGCCGTCGATGTTGTTCGGCACGATGAGGTTGACCGCCGTGTACTGGACGGCGGCCGAGGCCGTTCCCGCGGTCACCGCGGCGACCGTGACGGCCGCAAGGTGGCGCGCCACGCGCTGCGCCAGCAGCGAGCGCTTCTCTGCATTCGACATGATGTGCTCCGTTCTCTCCAAGTGCGCAGGCTGCACCGGCCGCGGGACGCCCGACGGCCTGGGGGACATGGCAACCTTCCAGCCTCAAAGTACGGCGAATTCAACCACTTCCAAGCCAAACAACCCGCACAGGCCCGTTTTTCGGATCCGAAATCCAACGGCTCGGAGCGCGGTCGGCCGCGCGGCAAGTCGGGAATCAACCCCAATGCAAATGCCGCCGCCTTCGGGGCTTCCGCTTGGATTCGCCTCGGACGCAAGTAGCATCGCCATGCCAAAGGCGCCCGGGCGGGCCTCGACGGAGAGGCTCGGGCTCGGCTGCCGCCGACAAGGAGCCCCCGATGTCGTGGATGCACCGCTTCGCCGTGAAGACCGCCCTGCTGGCCGCCGCCCTGGCCGCACCCGTCGCCAACGCCCAGGACGCGATCGAAAGCCTGCCGCTTTCCAAGCAGATCCTCGAGGCAAACCCCGACCTGCGCTACGACCCGACCAGCGTGCTCGTGCGCTTCAGCGCCCGTTCCACCGACGCCGCGCGCGACGCCGCCATCGCGTCGGTCGGCGGCAAGGTGCGTGAGCGCTACGCGATCGTGCCCGGGCTCGTCCACCTCGACATCGGCACCTCGGTCGAGAAGGCGCTGCTCCAGCTCTCGCTCTCCGACGCCGTCGACTACGCCGAGCCCGACTGGGTCCGTCGCATCGACGCCGTGCCGAACGACCCGAGCTTCGGCAACCTCTGGGGCATGCGGAACACGGGCCAGACGGTGAACAACGATCCTGGCGTCTCGGGCGCCGACAGCCGCGCGCACCTCGCGTGGGATGTGTTCACGGGCGACCCGAACTTCGTCATCGCCGTCATCGACGACGGAACCAACAACACGCACCCCGACCTCGCGGCCAACATGTGGTCGAACCCGGGAGAGACTCCGGGCAACGGCGTCGACGACGACGGCAACGGCCGCATCGACGACACCTGGGGCTGGGACTTCTACTCGGGCGACAACAGCCCCTACAACACGAAGCACGGCACGCACACGGCGGGCACCGTGGGCGCCGTCGGCAACAACGGCGTCGGCGTGGCGGGCGTGATGTGGCGATGCCAGATCATGGCGCTGCGCTTCCTCGGCCAGAACGGCGGATACACGAGCGACGCCATCCTGTGCGTCCAGTACATGACGCAGAAGCAGGTCAAGGTGTCGAACAACTCGTGGGGTGGCGGCGGCTACTCGCAGGGCCTGTTCGACGCGATCGCGGCCACGCGCGGCGTCGGCCATGTGTTCGTGGCCGCCGCTGGAAACAGCGGCATCAACAGCGATTCAAGCCCCGCGTACCCCGGCGCCTACAACCTCGACAACATCATCAATGTCGCGGCCACCGACAACAACGACGGTCGCGCGTCGTTCTCGAACTACGGCGCGAGCACGGTCGACATCGGCGCGCCCGGCGTGAACATCCTCTCGACCTACGGCACCTCGGGCTACTCGTACCTGAACGGTACCTCGATGGCCTGCCCGCATGTGGCGGGCGCGGCCGCCCTCGTCTACGCGGCCAACCCGAACTACACCTACGCGCAGGTGAAGAACCGCATCATGTCGACCGCGCGGCCCGTGTCGAGCCTCTCGGGGCGCTGCGTCACGGGCGGCGTGCTGAATGTGCAGGCGGCGCTCGGCGGCAGCGCGCAGAACACGGCTCCGAGCGTGACCATCACCGCGCCCGGCAGCAACGCGAGCTTCACGCAGGGCGCGAGCATCACCTTCACCGGGTCCTCGAGCGACACGCAGGACGGCAGCCTGACCGCGTCGATGTCGTGGAGTTCGAGCCTTCAGGGCGCGCTCGGCACGGGAGGATCTTTCTCGCGAAGCGACCTCGTGCTCGGAACCCATGTGATCACCGCGAGCTCGACCGACTCGGGCAACCTCTCCGGATCGGCCTCGGTCACCATCACGGTGAGCGACCCCGCGGCCACGCCGCCCGCGGCTCCGTCGGGCGTGTCGGTCACGGGCGGAACGGGTTCCGCGACCGTCCAATGGACCGACAACTCGTCGAACGAAACCGCCTTCGAGATCAAGCGCCAGACGCGCGTCGGCAACGCGTGGAGCACCGAAACCGTGGTCGGAAGCGTGGGCGCCAACACCGTGCAGTTCGTCGACACGGTGGCCGCGGGCAAGCACCGCTACGCCGTGCGCTCCGTGAACGCGAACGGAGCATCGGCATGGACCGCGTGGGTGCAGGTGACCGTGAACTGAACGAAGGCGCGCGACCGATGCGCGGAACTCGCGGCGAAGGCTCAGGCCTTCGCCGCCTTTCAATCGTTGCCGCCGCGAACGCGTCCGATTACATGGCGCGCGCCCATCGGAGAGCGTGAATCACCGCGATCTGAAGATGCGTTCTTTGTCTCAGTCCACGCGCGGGTTAGGCTTCGAGCGTCGCATCGTCCGCGACGAGGAGTTGGATTCTGGTGGTTCATCCGGGTCGGTCGCGCTCTATTGGGGCGCCGTTCTCTTGTCTGCTTCCGATCATGGCGCTGATCTGCGCCGCGTTCTCGGTGCAGCACGCCCGCGCCCAGTCCGCCGACCTCATCATCTCGGAGTATGTCGAGGGCTCGAGCAACAACCGCGCGATCGAGATCTACAACGGCACGCTCTCGACCGTGAACCTCGTGGCGTCGAACTACAGGCTGGCGATCTACCGGAACGGCGCGTCGACGCCATCCTCGACGATCGCGCTGAGCGGAACCCTGCCAAGCACGGGCCGCTGGGTCGTGGCCAGCGCAAGTTCGGGCGCGGCCCTGCTCGCCCGCGCCAACCAGACCGCTTCGAACAACCAGTTCAGCTTCAACGGCGACGATGCCATCGTGCTCGTGAAGGGCGCGACCTCGGTGGTGGTCGATGCGTTCGGACAGGTCGGCTTCGACCCGGGCACCGCGTGGACCGCGGGCGGCGTGACCACCGTCGATGTCACCCTCGTCCGCAAGCCTTCGGTCTGTGCGGGCGACATCGTCGCCAACAACGCGTTCAACCCCTCGATCGAGTGGAACCAGTTCCCGATCGACACCTTCACGAACCTCGGGTCGCATGTCTCGAACTGCGTCGACCTCTGCCCGAATGATCCGAACAAGACCGCGCCCGGCCTGTGCGGCTGCGGAGTGCCCGACACCGACAGCGACGCCGATGGCACGCCGAACTGCTTCGACGGCTGCCCGAACGACCCAGGCAAGACCGATCCGGGCGACTGCGGCTGCGGAGTGCCGGATCTCGACAGCGACAACGACGGCGTCCTGAACTGCGTCGACGGATGTCCGAACGATCCGTTCAAGTCGGCGCCCGGCGTCTGCGGCTGCGGAGTGCCCGACACCGACTCCGACGGCGACGGCACCAAGGACTGCAACGACGGCTGTCCGAACGATCCGAACAAGTCGGCGCCCGGCGTCTGCGGCTGCGGAG
>JBJTOV010000263.1:0-4322 GCA_046074745.1 Planctomycetota bacterium
GGGCGCGCCCGGGGAAAAAGGAAGCGGGGGGCGGCCGGAGAAACCGCCCCGCGCGAAGACATGTCCGATACCGCCGCGATCAGGCGTTCGGGGCCGCGGGTGCGCCGGGGGCTCCGCCGCGCGAACCGCGCGGGCGTCGCGGCTGCGCGGGCGCTTCGGATGCATCGCCGCCGCGCTCGCCGTCCTCGGCCTGGAAGAGCGAGTGGCCCGACTCCTCCGAGTCGTGGATCTTGGCGAGCAGTTCCTTCGCCTTCGCCGCGTCGCCGTCGATGATGGCGAGCTCGAGGTTCGCGGCGAGGATGCCGCTCTGCAGCAGTTGCTTGCGGAACTCGGCCTCGTACTTCGCCTTGTCGTCGCCGAAGCGCTCCTTGGCCTTCGCCGACATCGGCGCGTTGGCGACGGCGCCCTTCGCGCCGAAGATCGCCATCTGGAGCTGCTGGACGCTGTCGAGATCGGCGCGGCGCGACTCGGCCGTGAACGACGACTCGTTGAGCGTGCGGTAGGCGCGCTGGGCCTGCTTCATCGCGCCCTCGATGTTCGGCGCGCCACCGGCGCGGCCCTGGCCGCCGCCCATGCCGCCACCTTGCCCGCCACCCTGCCCTCGACCCATCGGCGCATTCTTCGCCATCTCCTCGAGCTCGGCGCGGTCGACGAAGCCGTCCTTGTTCGCGTCGGCGCGCTCGAAGATGCGCTCCGCCATCGGGCCCTGCATCTCGTCGCGCGACAGCTTGCCGTCGCCGTCGGCATCCTGCTGCATCAGGCGCTCGACCATCTGCGCGGGATCGCCGCCGCGCATGCCGCCGCCCTGGCCCTGGCCTGGCCCCGGACCCTGGCGCTGTCCCTGCCCCGGGCCGCCCTGCGGCGGGAAGGTGCCGTCCTGGGCGAGCGCGATGCCCGAGAGGGCAACGGCCGCCACGGCGGCGAGTGCGTGCGATGCGAGAACGGTGGATCGTGCGTGCTTCATGTTCGCTGCGGCGTGTGGCCGCCTCCTGGTCGCGTGTGTTCCGCCGCTGCGCGCGGCGGCCGGTGTTTCGGATGCGGCAACCTGCCGCGCCCGATCAACGGACGCGCCGCGCCATGATTGCGGAATTCCGTCGGGATCGCGGCGCGCCGCCGCGCGTCAGCCCCACGCGGCCAGAATTCGCGAGATATCGGCGGCGTTCGTCGTGCCGTCGCCGTCGACATCGCCCGCGGGGAAGCCCCAGCCGGCGAGCGCGATCGAGAGATCGGCCGCACCCACCAGGCCGTCGCAGTCGAGGTCCTCGGGCACGCACTTGGTCGGCGCGGTGCGGTACGCGCGCATGTCGGTGCCCGTGAGCGCGACGAGCAGCGTGCCGTCGGCTGCGATCACGGGGCCGCCTTGATTGAGGTTCTGCAGGGGCAGCGACCAGCGCGGCGTGAGGTTGGCGTCGAAGGGGAAGAGCGTGCCGGGAAATCCACCGTTTCCGTAGAATATGCGACCGTCGCCGTCGACGGCGATGTGCGACTGGTTGATCGACGCGTTGACGGCCGACGCCGTCTCGTGGCGCAGCGTTCCCGTGAGCTGGTCGCGCACCTGCAGCTTGCCGTTGAAGCCGACCATCACGATGCCGCCGTCGGCGGTGATGGCGTGGTTCGAACCTGCACCCGCGAGCGCGGGCTGCTGCCAGAGGATCTGGAGCGCGGTGCCCGTGTCCTTGAACGCGTACATGAAGTCGACCGTCTGGTTCGACTGCGTGCGCGGATAGAAGACAAGGCCGTCGGGTCCGCACATCGGCGTGTTCTGCGAGAGGAAGCCGGGCATGACGGCGCTCGAGTAGCGGCGCGCGCCTGTGGTCGCGTCGAGCGCGGTGACGACCTGGCCGCCGGCACCGACTTCGTCGATGTACACGGTGTTTCCCGAGAGCGCGGGTCCGCAGTCGCCGCTCACCGAGCAGCTGCGCGGCGTGGTCCACACCGTCGCGCCCGTCAGCGCGTCGATCCGCTTGATGCTCTGGTGCCACGCGAAGATCGGGTCGCCGTCGGCGGCGAACACGACGCCGTCGTACGCGCCCGTCGCGACCTCGTCGATCGAGGTCCATAGGAGCGCGCCCGTCGCGGCATCGAGGCAGCGCACGCGCGCGGCCGAGCTGCCGCCGTTTCCGCCGCGGCCGACATAGACGCGGCCGCCGTTCACGCCGTAGACGACCGTCGTCCAGTCGCCTTGCTCGAACGGGCAGATGAAGGTCCACAGCACCTCGCCCGTCGAGACGCGCATGGCGACGACGGTCGAGTCGAAGGGCGTTCCGCCCGACACGAAGCCTGCCTGGCGGATCGTGAAGAGGCGGTCGCCTTCGACGCTCGGGTTCCAGGCGATGACCGAGTTCGGCGCGCCCGACCAGAGGGGCTTGGGCGCGTCGGGGCCGACCGCGGTGGTCAGGCCGTTGCGCGAGGCGTTGCCGCCGAGGTTGCCCCAGTCGGCGGCGAGGGCCGACGCCGCGCAGGCGAGCGTGGCGGCGGTGAGAACGGCGGGCGTGGCGGTGCGGCGCATCGCGGCCAAAGGTAGCCCGCGGCGGCGGGCATTCAAGCGCCCGTGCCGGCCATTTCCTCGAACGGAAGGCCGGAGATCTCGACTTCGGGAAGGCGCTTCTGGAAGTTGCGCACCGCCCACTCGTCGGCGAAGAAGATCACGCGGCGGCCGTGCTGGTCGACGCCGTGGGTCGAGTCGCTGAGGAGGTCGGGCAGCCAGTCCTCCGCGGCGTTCGGCTTGCGCCACCAGCGCACGATCTGCCAGCGCGCCATCTCGAGCCGCGATTCCGCGCCGTACTCGCTCTTCAGGCGGTACTGCACGACCTCGAACTGCAGCGGCCCGACGGCGGCGAGGATGGGCGTCTTCACGGCGCCTGCGCCGACCTCCATCTGCTGGACGACGCCTTCCTTGAGGAGCTGGTCGACGCCCAGGCGGTACTTCTTCGAGTTGCCGGGCTGCGGGTTGGTGAGGTACGCGAAGACCTCGGGCGTGAACTGCGGGATCTCGTTGAAGCGGACGGTGCGGTCCTCGGCGAGCGTGTCGCCGATCTGCAGGATGTCGTGGCCGATGATGCCGATCACATCGCCGGCCTCGCCTTCCTCGACGGTCTCGCGCTGCTGGCCGAAGAGCTTCTGCGCGCTCGACAGGCGGATGCGCTTGCCGCTCTGGACATGGACGACGCTCATCTCGCGCTCGAAGCGGCCGCTGACCACGCGCACGAAGGCGATGCGGTCGCGGTGCTTCGGGTCCATTTTGGCCTGGATCTTGAACACGAAGCCGCTGAAGCCGTCGTCGGATGGCTGCACCGTGCGCTCGCCAGAGCGGCGGGGGCCCGGGTCGGCGGAGTGCTCGAGGAATCCGTCGAGGAGCAGCTGCACGCCGAAGTTGTTCATCGCGCTGCCGAAGTAGACGGGCGTGATCTGGCCCGCGAGGACGCGCGCGCGGTCGAAGGTCGCGCCTGCGCCTTCGAGCATCTCGAGCTCGTCGCGGCCCTGGCGGTACACGGTGTCGTCGATGCGCGAGACGATGGCGGGGTCGTCGAGGCCGAGCACCTGCACGGGCGCCTCGCGCATTCCGCCCTTGGTGCGCTCGAAGAGGTGGAGGCGCTTTTCGAGGCGGTCGTAGACACCGCGGAACTCGGGGCCGTTGCCGAAGGGCCAGTTCACGGGGAACGCGCCGATGCCGAGGACGCTCTCGAGCTCGTCGAGGAGGGCGATCGGGTCCTTGGTGGGCCGGTCGCACTTGTTCATGAAGGTGAAGATCGGGACGCCGCGGCGGCGGCAGACCTCGAAGAGCTTGCGGGTCTGCGGCTCGATGCCCTTGCCGGCGTCGATGACCATGACGGCGGCGTCTACCGCGGTGAGGACACGGTAGGTGTCCTCGCTGAAGTCCTTGTGGCCGGGAGTGTCGAGAAGGTTGACGCGGTAGCCGTTGTAGTCGAACTGCAGCACGGTCGAAGAGATCGAGATGCCGCGCTGGCGCTCGAGCTCCATCCAGTCGCTGGCGGTGGCGCGCTGGTCCTTGCGGGCGGTGACGCTGCCGGCGAGGGCGACGGCGCCGCCGTAGAGGAGGAACTTCTCCGTCAGGGTGGTCTTGCCGGCGTCCGGGTGCGAGATGATCGCGAAGGTGCGGCGGGGAAGGTGCGCGGAGGGAGCGGACATCGGGGGAGACATTGTTGCAGGTCGCCCGCCCGAAGGCGAACGGTGCCGCGCACCTACCGGGTACGCCTGGTAGGTGCCAGGCAGGTGCCAGGCACCGCCGCCCCTCGCAACGAAACTGTTTGCAAGCTGCGGAAACAGGCGCGATTCGTAAGAACCAGTTCGGTGCCAGGGAG
>JBJTOV010000264.1:0-5090 GCA_046074745.1 Planctomycetota bacterium
ATTTCATGAAACGCCGGAACGGCTGTCGCTCCGCGGGGCCGCTCACACTGCGCGAGCCGCCCTCGATAAAAAAGGGGGCGTTCGCGATTGGTTGGCGAAAGCACACAACGACTATGTGGCTGCCGCCGCAATTGAAACGCGAAATGCTGCTCGCGAGAATCGTCCTCCGCGCACCAGTCAATATTATAGCGCCGCCGTCGCGCTGCTGATCGTATGCGGCGAAGAACCGCGGGGCGAAGCCAAAAACTGGCTGCGCGTCAAAACGTCCGCTTCCCTTCCGTCCAACAAGTTCGGCGAACTCCCGCCAGCCGCTTCCAAGGCGATACACGCTGAATACGCGGACATCATCGCGTGCGTGGATCGGCGGCTTTACTTCGCCTTAAAATCGCGGCGTCGTGGCGCGAGTACGACTAAGTTTGCGAGTAACATCGCCGACGCCTATAAGGAACGTTGGGAATGGGCCAATGCCACGCCTCGGCCTATCCGCGCGACCATTGCGCGGTTGGATCTGTTGAAGACTTTATTTGAACGGCTCCATGAAGGAGACGGCCGCGACGCCGAACTTCGAGAGTTGGTTAACAATCTCTCTCGCTTCAAAGGTATCAACGGCGGTTCCGCAGATTGATGGGGAACCACCGCGACGGACTGGAAGTCCGTCGTACAAGTTGGATATCCCGGCGATCGTGACGCTGCGACAGACTAGAAGTCCGTCATACAAGTTTCCACAGGTGGCGAAGCCGATCGCGAGTCGTGTCGAGATGTTCATGGTGTGTTTCCGCGGCGTAGGAACGCGGTGTCCGGTCTGGTTCAGAAGAGAATCGTGCAGCGCAGCGTGCCGACGAGCGAGTCCTCGGCGGCGCTGCTGCCCGACGGATCGAAGTACCACTGGAGGTCGGGCTTCACATGGAGCCACGGGGTGACCTCGATGTCGTAGAAGAGCTCGAGCGCGGTCTCGCTCGCGTCGAAGCCCGCCGCGGGCGCATCGGTGAAGTCGACCACCGAGAGGTACACGCCGCACGAGTCGCCTTCGCGGCCCGCGAATGTTCCCGCGAGCGAGAGCCCGACGCCGAAGTGCTGGCGCACATCGCTGACCTCGTCGTCGGCAAGGCCGTACTGGCCGAAGAGCCAGAGCCCGAGGCCGTCGTCGTCCGCGTCGGCGGCGCCCGCGGATTCGCTCCACGGCCTCGGATTCCACGGCCTCGGATTCCACAGCCTCGCCTGCGCGATGCCGTACACGCCGCCCGTGCCGTCCTGCGATCCGCCCGCGAAGGTGGTGAAGTCGCCCGTGTGCCACCACGCGCCGATCCCTGCGCGAAGGCCCGCGTGCGCGCCCTCCTCGAGGGCGATTCCCGCCTCGGCGATCAGGAACCAGTCGTCGGACGCGTCGTCGCCGAAGAAGGTCGCGGGGCCGCGCGAGCCGGTCGGCACGCCGTCGACGGCCGACGCCCCGTCGTAGAGCCCGAACCCGACATAGACCGCGTCGGCGGGATACACGAAGAGGTTGGCCGCGGTCGCAGGGTTCGGATAGGTGGGAAACGCGAAGATCGTGGGCGTGAAGCCCGCGCTCGAGTTGATGAAGCCTCCTGCGGCGGGCAGGAAGGCGAACTCCGCGTTGGCGTCGACCTTGCCGATCTTCACGCGCACCGCGCGGTCGAGCAGCCACTGCTCCCACCACAGCTGCGAGAGCTGGGTGATGCTGCCGCCGATCGCGATGTTCGAATACGCGACATAGCCGCCGTTGTAGACATCGCCGACGCCCGTGTCGGCCGTCTGGAAGTCGGCGAACACGGTGGCGCCTTCGAGACCTGCGAGCAGCGCGAGGTCGACGGTGGCGTTCAGGTCGAGCAGGAAGCGGAACGCGCTGTCGCCGCCCGTCGAACCCTCGAGGAAGCGCGACCACTCGCTGACGAGCGAGCCGTTGAAGTCGATGCCGAGATCCTCGAGCGCGGTGCGGGCGCCGCTCCAGTCGCCGGTCGAGCGCGACCACGCGGCCCACGGCGCGGCGCCGAACCATTCGCGCGCGCCCTCCGCGGGCGTGGCGGCGTCGGAAGCTGCCGACGATCGCGCGCCCTGCTCCTGCCCCGAAAGGACGGGAGGCAGCGCGCCCGACGCCGCGGGCACCAGTTCCGCCGCATCGAAGGCATCGCCGACACCCGCGATGGCGGGGTCGTCGATCGACTGCGCGAACGCGCACGGCGCGGAGGCGAGGAGGACGGCGGCCGTCACGCGGCCGATGGGCGAACACACTCGAGATCGAAGCACGGAACCCCCGGGACACAGGCCCGCGGCGTGCGGGCGACGCGGGGAGTTCGGCGGCCATCGGCGCGGACTTCAGGAAGTGAACCCGAAGCGGGGTGAATTCCGACCTACACTGCGCCCCCCAATCCCGATCCCGTAAGGAAATCCGCTCTTGCTCGTGCAGCACGCCGTCTTCAGCCCCGTCGACTACTGGCCCATCCTCGCGGGCTTCATCGGCGGCATCCTGGTGCTGCTCGCGCTCGACCTGTTCGTGATCGAGCGGCTGTCGCATCCGCGCGGGCGCGACGGTCGCCCGCTGCCTGCGCCGCCCGCGCGCGCGTTCCGGGTGTCGCTGCTCTGGACCGCGATCTGCGTGGCCGCGGCGATCGGCGTCGCGGTCGGACTGCGGCAGTTCGCGCTCGCCGAGCTCGCCGCGAACCCTTTTCTCCTCGACGGCACCCGTTACGAGGGCCTCGAGCCAGGCAAGGCCGCGGGCACGCTCTTCCTCGAGTTCCTCACGGGCTATGTGGTCGAGATGGCCCTGTCGGTCGACAACCTGTTCGTCTTCCTGGTCATCTTCCGCTTCTTCGGGCTCGACCACGACAAGCAGCACCGCGTGCTCTTCTGGGGCATCGTGGGCGCGATCGTGTTCCGCGCGGCGTTCATCACGGTGGGCGTCGAGCTGGTCCGCTACCAGTGGGTGCTGATCGTGATGGGCGCGTTCCTGATCGTGACGGGCTTCAAGGTGTTCACGGCCTCCGAGAAGGAGGTCGAGCCGGGGAAGAACATCTTCATCTCGGCGCTCGCCCGCTTCGTTCCCATCTCGCGCGAGTTCGACGGCACGCGCTTCTTCACGCGCGCGCAGGGCGCGCTGACCGCCACGCCGCTGTTCGTCGCCCTCGTCGTGGTCGAGACCACCGACCTCGCCTTCGCGGTCGACTCGGTGCCTGCGGTGCTGATCATCTCGCAGGAGCCGTTCGTGGCGTTCGGCTCGAACATCTGCGCGATCCTCTGCCTGCGCGCGATGTTCTTCGTGGTGGCCGAGGCGATGCAGCGCTTCCACCTGCTGAAGTACGGGCTCGGCCTCGTGCTCGTGTGGGTGGGCCTGAAGATGACCGTGCTGCCGTGGCTTCTGGCCGGCGAGTCGAACCCGCAGGGCCATGTGCCGATCCCCGTGTCGCTCGGCGTGATCGCCGCGCTGATCGGCGGAACGATGCTGCTCTCGCTCCTCATTCCCGCGAAGGCCGACGAGGCCCCCGCGCCCGTACCCGGCGGCGGCCCCTCGGAAGACGACCATGCCTGACGACCTGAACCTGATCGACTTCATCCTGCACATCGATGTGCATCTCGAGGAGATCCTGCGCACGCACGGCACCACGATCTACTGGATCGTGTTCGCGATCGTGTTCGTGGAGACCGGGCTCGTCGTCATGCCGTTCCTGCCCGGCGACTCGCTGCTCTTCGCGATCGGCGCGCTGGCGGTGCAGGCCGGGCTGAGCATTCCGCTGCTGATGGCGGGGCTGTTCGCGGCCGCGGTGCTCGGCGACTTCGTGAACTACCACATCGGCAAGGCGATCGGGCCGCGCGCCTTCAGCGGGAAGTACCGCTTCCTGAAGAAGGCCCATCTCGAGAAGACCCAGCGGTTCTTCGCGAAGCACGGCGGCAAGGCCATCATCTACGCGCGATTCGTGCCGATCGTGCGCACCTTCGCGCCGTTCGTGGCGGGCGTGGGCACGATGAGCTACCCGCGCTTCCTCGCGTTCAATGTGATCGGCGCCTTCGCGTGGGTGGTCGGCCTCGTGGGCGCGGGCGCGCTGTTCGGAAACATCCCGATCGTCAAGGACAACTTCTCCAAGGTGATCCTCGGCATCATCGTGCTCAGCGTGCTGCCGCTCGCGTTCGAGTGGTGGAAGGCGCGGCGCACCGCCGCCCGCGGAGAGGGCGAAGGCTTCACCAAGGACTGACGCGCGGGCCGCCCGCCGCACGGGAACGACGCATGCTGCGATTCGCGATCAAGATGCTCTTCGGCGACAGCGCGAAGTTCTACGGGATCCTTCTCGGTCTCGGCTTCGCGTCGCTGCTGATCGCGCAGCAGGCGTCGATCTTCGTCGGCCTGATGAGCCGCACCTTCGCGTTCATCGGCGAGGTCGGGCATGTGGACCTCTGGGTGTTCGACCCGACGCAGTCGTATGTCGACGAGCCGAAGCCGCTGCGCGCCACCGCGCTCGAGCGCGTGCGCGGCGTGACGGGCGTGGAGTGGGCGGCGCCGCTCAACAAGGGGCTGCTGGTCGCGACGCTGCCCGACGGATCGCGCCAGGTGTGCGATGTGATCGGCATCGACGACGACACGCTTGCGGGCGGGCCCGCCGAGATCCTCGCAGGCTCGCTCGCCGACCTGCGGCAGCCCGACGCGGTGATGGTCGAGGTGGGCTCGAGCCAGCAGCAGCTGCGGTTTCCCGCCGATCTGCCGCCGGGCGCCGTGCCCGCGCCCGGGCAGGCGTTCGACCCGAAGGGTCCGAAGCGTCCCGTCGAGATCGGCGACATCATCGAGCTCAACGAGCGCCGCGCGCGCGTGGTCGGGCTGGTGAGGTGCGCCGAGACCTTCGTGGCCGCGCCCACGGTGTACACGGTGTACTCGCGCGCGATCACCTTCGCTCCGCCCGCGCGGCGCACCATGTCGAGCGTGCTCGTGAAGGCGGTCGACGGACAGGACGCCGACGCGCTCGCCGCGCGCATCGAGGAAGAGACGGGCCTGGCCGCGATGCGGCCGTGGGACTACTCGATGCGCACGCTCGGCTACTGGATGCGCGAGACGGGCATCCCCATCAACTTCGGCATCGCGATCGCGCTCG
>JBJTOV010000265.1:0-6856 GCA_046074745.1 Planctomycetota bacterium
GCCGATGTTCGCGCCCGCGACGCCGTCCCACAGGTAGCTGTTGCCGACGGGATTCAGGCGGTACTCGTAGAGGTCGACGTAGACGAGGCGCTCGACGCCGAGCTCGCGCGCGATCTCGCCGTGCGGCATGGTGCGCCATTGCGGGGTGCGGTACTGCCACTGCAGCACCTCGCCCGGCGGAAGCACCGACGCGCCCTTCACGAACTGCGCGATGCGAACCGCCACATTCGCGGTGATGTTGCCCACGACATCGGGGTGCTCGACCAGCGTCGCGTAGTCGGCGTTGACGACGACGGCGCAGGTCTTGCCTTCGATGCCGTCGTAGGCCGCGGGCACATCGAGCTTCTTGCCGCGCTCGATCTGCTGGCCGATGGCGCCGACGGCGCCCGCGATGCAGCCAGAGAGCGGCAGGAACGCCGCGAGCGCGAGCGCGACGAGGGCGACGCGGCGGGCTCCGATGCTGTTCGAGGTGGTCTTCCGCATGGTCATCCCATCCATCCGCGCATCGACGCGGTCTTGTAGCCCCACGCGAGCAGGGCCAGGATCCCGAGGGCCCACGCCGCGCGGGCCGTCCACATTCGCTCGAACACCGGCCAGACCGACCGGCCCGTCGCGAGCGTCCACGCGGATCCGACCGCCGCCATGCCTGTCGCGATCGCGAGAAGGCAGCCCATCGGCTGTGCCGCGAAACTCGCAAGCAGCCTGCCCTTGGTGGCAAGCGCGAAGGCGGTGGTCATCCCGCAGGACGGGCATGGTACTCCGAAGCGGGCCGGCCACGAGCATTCGGGAAGCCCGAGGGCGCGGTGCGTCCCAAAACCGTGCCGCGAAGGCTCGAGCCACCACGCCACCGCGAGCAGAAGGCCCGTGGCGAGCAGGACGACGAGCGCCGCGGCGCGGCGGCGGCGGGTCTCCGCGGTGCCGAGCGCGTCGATGCGCAGGGGTGCGTTCGGAGGAGCGGCGGCCTCGGACATTGCGCACAGGGTAGCGCGGCGGCCGCGCCGTGCGCTCGCGCTGCGCTCGTGCGTGGCGGCCGTGGCTCGCGGCCGTGCCTTGCGCCAGTACCTTGCACCCATGACCGATGCACATGGCGGCACGCGCGACGCGTGGATCGACGGGCACCTCGACCTCGCCTACCTCGCGCTGAACGGCCGCGACATGCGCGCGCCCGTTCCGGACGACGCGCCGCACTGCCTCACGCTGCCCGCGCTGCGCGACGGCGGCGTGCGCGTGGCGCTCGGCACCATCTTCACCGAGCTCGGCGGTTCCGCCACCGAGGCGGTCGCGTACCGCGACTCCGACGACCTCGACGGCGCGTACCGCGCGGGCGCCGCGCAGCTCTCGTGGTACGAGTCGATGGAGCGCGCGGGCGAGATCGCCATCGTGCGCACCCGCGCCGACCTTGCGCGCGCGCTCGGCGGCGAAGGGCCGCTCGGCGTCGTGATCCTGATGGAGTGCGCCGATCCGATCCGCTCGCCCGACGAGGTCGCGTGGTGGTGGCAGCGCGGACTGCGCGTGGTCGGGCTCTCGTGGGCGCATGGCAGCCGCTACGCGGGCGGCAATGCGCGCGCGGGCGGGCTGAGCGCGATCGGACGGCGCATGGTCGAGGCGCTCGACGCCGCGGGAATCCTGCACGACGCGTCGCACCTGTCGCGTGCGGCCTTCGACGACCTGCTCGCGGCGACGGGCGCACGCGTGATCGCCACGCACTCGAACGCGGCCGCGCTGCTGCCGCCGAGCGAGCGCCACCTGACCGACGCGCAGATCGCCGCGATCCGCGACCGCGACGGCTGGATCGGGCTCAACCTCTACGGTCGCTTCCTGGCCGACGGGCGCCGCGCCACCATCGACGACTGCGTGGCGCACACGCTGCATGTGGCGCGCATCGCGGGCGGCGCGCGCGTCGGGCTTGGCAGCGATCTCGACGGAGGGTTCGGCCGCGAGTCGCTGCCCGAGCGGATCCTCGGGCCATCGCACTACCCGCGCCTTCTCGAGGCGCTCGATGCGGCGGGTTTCGCGCACCTTGGTGGCGCGGGCTGGCGCCGAGGCTTCATGGCGGCGAACCTTGCGCGCGTGCTCGACGCGTCGCTTCCTTCATGAGCCCGGGGGCATGAGCACGGGGGCATGAGCACGGGGGCATGAGCCCGGGGGCATGAGCACGGGGGCATGAGCACGGGGGTCGCCCGCGCGGGCGTCAGCAGGCGAGCGGCTGCGCGAGGTAGCCGCGCCGGCCCTCGAGCTCGACGAGCGTGAGCGCGTGCACCGTGGCGCCATCGACGGGCACGGCGTCGGAGGCGCTGCCGACCACGAGGTCGATCGCGGGGTCGTCGCACGAAAGCCCGGGGTGGGCGAGCGCGAGGATCGCGCCGTGCTCGCGCGCCCATGCGCGCGCGCGCAGGGCCGAAGGCAGGTCGTCGAACCGCGCGACCACATGCAGGCGGCTCGATGGATCGGTGGCGAGCTCGACCGCGGTGTTGCGCGGCATGCCGAACGGAAGCGGCGACAGGCCCGCAAGGTGCGGCACGAGGGATGCGGGCAGTTCGCCCGCGACCGCGCGCGCGGTGCCGACCGACATCGGCCTTGGCGGGATCGCGGCTGCGCGCGGAGCGGCGACGACGACGGGCTCGGCCGCGGTCGGTCGCGACGACGAAGCCGCCTGCGCCACCGACGCGCGGGCGGCGACCATGGCCTGCGCGACCTCGCCGATGTCGACGGCGGTGCGCGGCGCCGGCTTCGGACGCGCGGTCGAGATCGGGATCGGCGCCTCGGCGCGCATGCGCGGCGCCACCCGCTCGTTGCGCGGAGCGAAGCGCTCGGCGCGCGCGGGCTCGGGCTCGGCCACGCGCGCGGGCGACGCGCCTGCGCCCGCCGCGCGCTCGGCGGCATCGAGCCGCGCGAGCAGTTCGGCCACCGTCGGCGCGTGCGCATCGAAGGTGCCGCGGAACGAGCTCTCGACGGGCGAAACGCGCTGCAGACCGCCGCGCACGGGCAGGTCGACCTTCAGGAAGGCGCTCGTCGTCTTGCCGAGCTTCTCGGCGACGCGCGCGCTTTCGTCGTCGTCGGCGCCAAGTACGGCCACCGACAGCGCGGGCGGCTCGCCGCTCCCGGCGTCCTCGGCTTCCTCGACGCACTGCTTGACCAGTCGGTACGCGGCCACCACCGCCGCGTCGTCCGCGCCGGTCAGGACGACGACATCGCCGGTGCCCGCGGGGATCTCGACGCGGTCGCTGCTGCGCGGCACGATCAGCCACGCGGCGGCCACGCCTGCGATCGCGCGCAGCGCGTCGTCGAGCGTGGCCTGCGGACGGATCACGGGACGCGCCGTGCCGGCGCGCAGGAGCTCGACCTGCACCGCGTCATGCTCGATGCGCAGCATGCACACGGGGCCGTGGTCGCGCGCCTCGCGGTCCGCGTACTGCGACAGCCAGAGCCCGCTCATCACGGGCAGATGGCCGACGAGCAGCATCGTGCGGCGCGGCTTCGCGCGCGGCGAACCGAGGAACGCGTCGGCCAGTGTCTCGAATGGGTCGCGTGCAACGCTCATGTGCCCGTCCTTCGCCGCGCGTCCTGCGCGGCGTCACCCTGCTCCCGCGCCACGGCGTGCGTGCGAATCGGGAACCTCGACCAGGTTGGCGGCGCCGTGCGCGCCGCCGTCGAGGCGATGCATGTTGAACTCGTCGAGCGTCGTCTCTCCGTCGACGACGATGCAGTACGCGTGACTGCCGGCGGGCAGCGTAACAACTGCCTCGAGGCGCGTCCCGTCGGCGCTCGGCGCGAGCGGCGTCGCCGCGGGATCCCAGCCGTTGAACTCCCCCACCACCGCGACATCGCGCGCCGAGAGCGGCTGCGTGAACACCACCGTGCCGTCGCGGCCGGCGCGCACGCCGTAGCCGCCGCCCGCCGCGGCCGTGGCGCGTGCGCCGAGTGTGCGCAGTCGGCCCGCGAGGTCGGCCGCGCGCGCGGAGGGTGCGGCGGGTTCGCCCGGCGCGGCTGCGTCGGAGGCCGTCTCGACCACGGGGTGGGCGAGGGCGTCGAAGGATTCGAGCGCTGCGGCGGCGGGCGCGTTCGCAGCCAGCCATGCGGCAAGGGCCTCGAAGTCGGCGGCGGCCGCGGAGGCGCCCGCGAACTCGGTGATGGCCTGCCCGTAGCTCGCGGCCTCGCGCAGCTCCTCGTGCTCGCGGATCGCAAGCGGCAGCACCGCGTCGGGAAAGCGCTTCGACAGCGCGCCGACCACATCGCGCGAAAGCGCGCGCGATTCGCTGACCAAGGTCGGAAGCAGCCTGAACGGAATGTCGCGCCCGAAGCGCGACACCACCGCGCGGATGGTCTCGATCTGCCGTTCCGCACCCTTCAGGCTGAAGAAGCCCGTCTCGACGGGAACGAGCACGAAGTCGCTGGCGCGCAAGGCGTTGAAGGTGAGAAGGCCGATCGTGGGCGGGCAGTCGACGACGCACCAGTCGAACTCGTCGCGCCACGCGGACAGGAGCCCGCCGAGGCGTCGGTCGCGGTCGTGACGCTGGGCGAGCGGACCGTTCGGAGCCTCGATGCCTGCGAGCGCCACGCTCGAGGGTGCCAGGCGCAGGTTCGCGCCGACTTCCCAGAGGTGCTCCTCGGGGCGCGCTTCCTCGGGCTCGGCCAGCATCGCGTCGAGGATCGTGCGCTCGATGCCCGCGTCGGGCACGCCGAGGCCTGCCGCGCAGTGCGACTGCGGATCCATGTCGACGAGCAGGGTGCGTGCGCCGCCGCGCGACAGCACCGCCGCGAGGTTGATCGCGGTGGTGGTCTTGCCGCAGCCACCCTTTTGATTGACGATCGAGACGACGCGCACGGTGGGTCGAAGATCGGCCGCCCGTTGCGAAAGGCAGGACTTTTTCAGCGCGCGCCGATCGACGCGAGCGCGTCGGCCACCGCCGCTTCAGGCGGCGCCGAGACGACCTCGACCGATCCGATCGCCTTCGGCAGCACCAGTCGAAGCGCCCCGCCCGCGACCTTCTTGTCGTAGCCCATGCGCTGGCGCACCGAGGCAGCGGAGACGCTGGTTGGCAGCGCGACCGGCAGCCCGCACGCGCGCAGCAGGCGCTCGACGCGGTCGGCGTCCGCGGACGGGAGCATCCCGAGCCCCACCGCGCAGCGGGCCGCGGCGACGCAGCCGATCGCAACCGCCTCTCCATGCAGAAGTTCGGTCGAGGGATCGGTTTCGATCGCGTGTCCGAAGGTGTGGCCGAGGTTGAGAAGCGCGCGCTCGCCGCGCTCGAAGGGGTCACGCGCCACGATCCGCGCCTTCACCGCCGCCGACATCGGCACCAAGCGGTCGAGTGCCGCGGGCTCGCCTTCGGCGAGGGCCGTCGCATCGCGCTCGAGCGCCGCGAAATGCCCCTCGCCGTCGATCACCGCGTGCTTCACGCTCTCGGCCAGGCCCGCGCGGAGCTCGCGACGCGGCAGCGTGGCCAGCACCGCGGGGTCGGCGACGGTAAGCCGCGGCTGCCAGAAGGCCCCTGCCAGGTTCTTGCCGAGCGACCCGTCGGGCAGCGCGAGGTTGATGCCGGTCTTGCCACCGATCGACGCGTCCACCATCGCGAGCAGCGTGGTGGGCACCTGCACGAGGTCGATGCCACGCAGATAGGTCGCGGCCGCGAAGCCCGCGAGGTCGCCGACGAGCCCGCCTCCGACCGCGACCACGAGCGCGGAACGGTCCGCTCGGATCGAAAGCGCGGCGCGCCAGACATCCTCGACGGCGCGCATCGACTTCGCGGCCTCGCGCGCAGCAAGCGAAACCGTGACGGTGCGCGCGCCCGCTGTCGACAGCGACCGCTCCACCGCCTGCGCATGAAGCCCGACATTCGCGTCGCAGGCGACCACGACCGCCCGACCCGCCACCGAAATGCCGCTCCGCGCAAGCGCTCCCGCCAGATCGTCGACCAACCCACGACCGACGAGCAGGCTCGTCGCATGGTTCGGGATCTCGATCGGGATGCGCGTCTCAGCCATGGTGTGTGCCGCCGTCCGACGATCGCCGCCTCAGCCGCGCGAGCGCGTCGGCGGGGTCCTCGGACGCCGCGGGGTCTATCGGCGCTTCGCTGCGACCTGTTGCAACGCGCCTGCGCGCCGCCTGCCGCGAGGGCGCCGACGCCGCGCGCCGGCTGCGGACGCGGATCACGGCGTGCGCCAGGGCCAGCACGATCACCGCGGCAAGAAGCGGCTTGAGTTCCGAGGGAAAGTTCATCGCGTCGACCTCCGAACCGATCGGCGCGCAGCGTGCCGCCGCCTGAACCCGCGCGCACCGCGCGCCTTCGGGTGGAACGCACCCGCATGAAACGCACGCGGCCGCGGTTGGAACCGCGGCCGCGTGCTTCGAGTGACCCCAAGGGGATTCGAACCCCTGTTCTATCCGTGAGAGGGATATGTCCTGAACCAGGCTAGACGATGGGGCCAAGCCAGCTTTGTGTTCGGCGGCTCTCACACCGGTCCGAACGCTGAAGCGGCGAGTATAGCAGCGAGCGCTGCCATGTCCACCATCTCGTTCTCGGGCCATGGCGCCTGACGCATGGCAAGCGGGTCGGGAGTGCGGCGGACGGTCGCTCGCGTTCGGGCGCGACAACCTTGAGCTTCGTTGAAATCTTGCGGGATTCGACAAGGCGCGGACACGAACCCGCTGTCATCATCTTCGACGGGCGCCGCACGAAACGGCTTGCGGCCCCCGCAGAAGGCCCCCGCATGCCAACCCCCCGAACCATCCTTCTCCGCTCGGCAGCACGCACCGCGATCGGCATGAGCGTGCTCGCGCTGAGCGCGGCGGTCGCCGCGCACGCCATCGTCCTCTCCGGCAGGGGGAAGGGCCTTGCCGTCGCCTGCGCCGAAC
>JBJTOV010000266.1:0-3097 GCA_046074745.1 Planctomycetota bacterium
CTCGCGGTCGGCGCGACCGTGGAGGCGCTCCTCGCGCGCGAGGTGCTCGCCGTCCTCGAGACGGTCGGGACGCCGGGCCTCGAGCAGGCCGTGGTTGAGGCGCTCGTCGAGGAGTGGACCGAGTCCGACTGGAACGCGAAGGTGCAGCCGATTCGCGCGGAGTTCGAGGGGGCTTTGGCGTCGCTCTATGTGCAGACGGCCGATGGCGGCTACGCGCAGGATGCTGCGGCACGCCAGCGCATCACCGACAAGCGGCGCGAGCTCGGCATGGCCGCCCTCGAGAGCGATGCGCGGCTGATCGCGCAGATCGCGGGCGCGCTCGGCCTCGCAGCCGACGATCCCGCGCCCGTCCTCCTGCGCCTCGAGCGCATGAACATGCTGATGAACCGCTGGGCGGGCATGACCGACCTCGGCTTCCCGCTGCCGCCGGCGCAGCTTCTGCGCAACGCGAGGGTCGAGGCCTCCACCGCGCGCGCGGTGGCGATCGCCGCGCTTCCCGAGCTGCGTGCCATCGCCGACGAGATGCCCGCGCTGCTTGCGCGACGGCTCGATCGCGCGGCGCGCATCGCCGAGGTCGAGTCGGCGTTCGCGACCCGCGACCAGGCGGCCATCGAGCAGTCGTCGCGCGAGTATCCGAAGCTCCTCGAGGAAGGCCAGCGCGAGGACGAGGCGTTCAGCCGCAGCTTCGCCGCGATCTACGACAAGGCGTGCGCCGCCGTCGTGTCGGACGCCGAGCCGCTGGCCGAACTGCGCCGTGCGCGCCTGCGCGCGACCTATCCGTCGGTCTACCGCGTGACGGACAGCGCCCTTCGCGAGTTCGCCGCCGCCGCGCGCCTCGAGGGCCTGACCGACGACGAGCGCACCCGCCTCGAGGTGATGCGCGCCGAATACGAGGGCGTGTACGAGGCGCTGAGCGAGCAGATGATCATGCCCGCCTTCGATGTGGCGCCCGCCGACGGCTCGCCCGACTCGTGGAAGGAGTTCGCGCGCCGCGCGGAGGAGACCGAGAAGCGCCGCTTCCAGCGGAACGAGCGCACCGAGAAGGCGCGCAACGAGCTTCGCCGCCTGCTCGGCGACGAGCGCGCCGCGCGCGTGCCGGGCCTTGTCCGCGACCCTGCCGAGCCGCGCCCGCAGGACGCGGCGAGGTACGACCCGTTCAACCAGTTCGGCGACGACTGAGCGCCCGGCCCACGCGCCATGAACGCACCGATCCTCGCCTTCGACCAGGGAACGACCTCCTCGCGCGCGATCGTGTTCGCGGCGGGTGCGGGCGGCGCGCTGTCGCCTGTCGCGGTGGCCCAGCGCGAGACCACCCAGCACTTCCCGCAGCCGGGCTGGATCGAGCACGACGCCGACGAGATCTGGACCACCTCGCTTGCCTGCGCGCGCGAGGCGCTCGAGAAGGCGGGCGTGCAGGCCGCGGATCTCGCCGCGATCGGCATCACCAACCAGCGCGAGACGGTGGTGGTGTGGGACCGCGCCACGGGCCGTCCGATCCACCGCGCCATCGTGTGGCAGGATCGCCGCACCGCGCGCGACCTCGACGCGATGCGCGCCAAAGGCGTGGCCGACGAGGTGGCCGCGCTCACGGGCCTGCGGCTCGACCCGTACTTCAGCGCGTCGAAGGTGGCGTGGATCCTCGACCATGTAGAGGGCGCGCGCGCCCGCGCCGAGCGGGGCGAACTCGCCTGCGGCACCATCGACGCGTGGCTCCTCTGGAACCTGACCGCGGGTGCCGTGCACGCGACCGATGCGTCGAACGCCTCGCGCACCATGCTCGCGCGCCTTGTCGACGGCGAGGGCTGCGCGTGGAGCGAGCGGCTGTGCGCGCTGTTCGCCGTGCCGCAGGGCATGCTGCCGCGCATCGTCGACTCGGCGGGCGCGATCGCGCGCACCGCGCGCGCGGTGCTCGGCGCCGAGGTGCCCGTCACGGGCATCGCGGGCGACCAGCAGGCCGCGCTCTACGGACAGCGCTGCATGGCGGCGGGCGATGCCAAGTGCACCTTCGGCACGGGCTGCTTCCTGCTTGCGAACGCGGGCGCGCGGCGGCCCGAGGCGCCCGCGGGCCTGCTTTCGACCGTGGCGTGGCGGATCGGCGGCCGCACCGACTTCGCGGTCGAGGGCTCGGTGTTCGTGGGCGGCAGCGCGGTGCAGTGGCTACGCGACGGCCTGTGCGTGATCACGAGCGCTCGGCAGGTGAACGACCTCGCGGGCTCGGTGCCCGACAGCGCGGGCGTGTTCGTGGTGCCTGCGTTCACGGGGCTCGGCGCTCCGTGGTGGGACGCCGACGCGCGCGGCGCCATCCTCGGCCTGACCCGCGGATCGACCCGCGCGCACATCGCCCGCGCCACCCTCGAGGGCATCGCGCACCAGGTGGCCGACCTCGTCGAGGCGATCGAGGCGGGTGGAATCCGCGTCGCACGCCTGCGCGTCGACGGCGGCGCGGCGGCGAGCGACCTCCTGATGCAGCTCCAGGCCGATCTTGCGGGGCGCGCGGTCGAGCGGCCCGTGGTGCTCGAGACCACCGCGCTCGGCGCCGCCATGCTGGCCGCACGCGGGCTTGCGGCGGGTGAAGCGGGCGCCGCGGGCGCGATCGACCGCACCTTCGCGCCCTCGATCGACGACGCCGCGCGCACCGCGCGCCGCGCCCGCTGGCGGCAGGCGGTCGCTACCGTGCGCGCGTTTGGATCGCACGGCTGAACGGCCGGCAGGATGTCCCGCACAGGAACCTGCGGGTGATCCGGCTGGAGACGGAGCCCCGCATGAGCAGGCCATTCACCCGCGCGGCACACATCGCGGCCCTCGAGTCGCTGCACTTCGACATCCTCGTGGTGGGCGGCGGCGCCACGGGGCTCGGCATCGCGGTCGACAGCGCGCAGCGCGGCTACCGCACGGCGCTGGTCGAGTCGCACGACTTCGCGAAGGGCACGAGCTCGCGCAGCACGAAGCTGGTGCACGGCGGCGTCCGCTACCTCGAGCAGATGCAGTTCGCGCTGGTGCGCGAGGCGCTCGAGGAGCGCGCGGTGATCTGCGCGAACGCGCCGCACCTGGCGCACGACCTGGCCTTCGTGGTGCCGCGCTACAAGTGGTGGGAGGG
>JBJTOV010000267.1:0-7440 GCA_046074745.1 Planctomycetota bacterium
CCCCCGAGGGGGCGCGCGACTTCATCGTGCCGTCGCGCCTGCACCCGGGATCGTGGTACGCCCTGCCCCAGAGCCCGCAGCTCTTCAAGCAGATCCTGATGGTGGCCGGATGCGACCGCTACCTCCAGATCTGCAAGTGCATGCGCGACGAGGACCCGCGCGCCGACCGCCAGGCCGAGTTCACGCAGATCGACCTCGAGATGAGCTTCGTCGAGCGCGAGGATGTGATGGACATGATGACGGGCTTCGCGCGCGGCCTGTGGAAGGAGATCTTCGACTACGACATCGGCGAGGTGCCGCGCATGACCTACTGGGATGCGATGGAGCGCTTCGGCATCGACCGCCCCGACACCCGCTACGGGCTCGAGATCCGCGATGTCTCCGACATCGCCGCCAAGACCGAGTTCGGCGTGTTCAAGGACGCGCTCGCGAAGTCGCGGAACGGCCGCAATGGCGTGGTGAAGGCGATCCGCGTGCCTGCGCCGAACGACAAGCTCACCCGCAAGGTGCTCGACGGCTACAGCGACTTCGCGAAGACCTTCCGCGCGGGCGGCATTCCCTACACGAAGCTCGGGGCGAACGGCTTCGAGACGGGCGTCGCCAAGTTCTGCGAGCCCGTGCGCGCGGAGCTGGTGGCGAAGCTCGGCCTCGAGCCCGGCGATGTGGTCGTGTTCGCGGCCGACCACTACGACATCGCGACCAAGACGCTCGGCGAACTGCGCCAGAAGATCGCCCACGACCTCGGCATCGTGCCCGAGGGCAAGTGGAACTTCCTGTGGGTCGTCGACTTCCCGATGTTCGAGTGGGACGACGACGGCAAGCGCTGGGTCGCGCTGCACCATCCGTTCACGAGCCCGAATCCCGACCAGTTCGGCGTGCTCGGCACCGATCCGGGCGCGTGCCTCTCGGCCGGCTACGACCTCGTCCTCAACGGCAGCGAGATCGCGGGCGGCTCGATCCGCATCCACGACCAGAGGGTGCAGGCCAAGGTGTTCGAGCTGATCGGCCTGACCCACGAGGACGCGAAGGTGAAGTTCGGCTTCCTGCTCGACGCGCTGAAGCACGGCGCGCCGCCGCATGGCGGCATCGCGTTCGGCCTCGACCGTCTGGTCATGCACATCGTGGGCACCGACAACATCCGCGATGTCATCGCGTTCCCGAAGACCCAGTCGGGCGCCGACCTGATGACCGACGCCCCGGGCCCCGTCGACCCGCACCAGCTGCTCGAGACGCATGTGAAGAGCACCGCTCCCGAGGCGCCCGTCAAGGTCTGACCGCGCCCGAAGCGGCGCCCCTGCGACTCCGCCCCGAGACGCCCCCCGCCAAGGGGCGTTAGGATCGCGGCATGTCGTCTTCCGCGAAGCCCCTGCCGCACGGACGCACCCAGACGCTCTTCCTGTTCATCGCGCTTGTCCTTGGCGTGTCGGTGGGCCAGTGGATGCATGCGAGCGGCGGCGAGGTCGGCGCGTGGTGGAACGCCGCAGGCGAGCTGTTCCTGCTTCGGCCGCTGCAGATGATCGTGGTCCCGCTCGTCGTCCTTTCGGTCGCGACGGGCATCGCATCGATCGGCGATCCGACCAAGCTCGGCCTGATCGGCAGCGCCACGATGGCGTTCTATGTGGCGAGCATGCTGGTCGCCGCCACGCTGGGCGCGGTGTGCGTGGCGTACTTCCAGCCGGGCGCGGGATGGTCGCCCGCGGAAGTCGAGTCGCTCGTCCGGCAGGGCGCGGAGGCGTTCAGCGCCGATCCGACGCGCGCGCAGCGCATGGCCGCGGGCGAGACGATGGGCCTCGGCGGCGCGTGGCAGTCGATCCTCGGGTCGATCCTGCCGAAGAGCCCGCTGGCCGAAGCCGCCGCGGGAAACACCGTGGGCGTGATCGCCTTCTCGATCCTCCTCGGCCTCGGCCTTGCCGCCGCAGGCGAGGCGGCGCGGCCTGCACGCGCGGCGCTCGACGGGCTGCTCGCGGCGCTGATGGTCGTGATCGGCTGGGTGCTCTGGCTGATGCCGATCGGCCTCTTTCTGTTCGTCGCGGGAATCGTCGGGAAAATCGGCCTCGGCGCCGCCTCGGGGCCCGTCGGCAAGTACTTCGTGGTCGTGATGGGCGCGCTGCTCTTCCACGGATTCGTGCTGCTGCCCCTGATGGGCGCGCTGCTCGGCGGCGGAAACTGCTGGAAGCTGATGTGGCGCGTGCGACGCGCGCTGCTCACGGCGTTCTCGACGAGCTCGTCGAACGCCACCCTGCCCGTCACGCTCGAGGTCTCGACCTCCGAGGGCGGCTGCTCGAAGCGCGCGACCAACTTCGTGATTCCGATCGGCGCGACCATCAACATGGACGGCACCGCGCTCTACGAGGCCGTGGCCGCGCTCTTCCTGTTCCAGCTGTTCGGCGTCGACCTCACCTTCGGCGACACGGTGATCGTGGTCATGACCGCGACCCTCGCCGCGATCGGCGCGGCGGGCATCCCCTCGGCGGGCCTCGTCACGCTGGTCATCGTGATCACCGCCGTGAACACAAGCCTGGCGGGCCGCGGCCTCGAGCCCGTGCCCATCACCGCGATCGGCATCATCATCGGCGTCGACCGCCTGGTCGACATGGTGCGCACCACCATGAATGTCTGGGGCGACATCGTGGGCGCGAAGGTGATCACGCGCCTGGCGCCCGACGAGCCCGGCAACGGCGCCTCTGCGCGCAGCGCTTAGCGCCGGCGCCCATGCTTCGCGCCAGCGCTCCATGCTTCGCGCCAGCGATCCATGCTTCGCGCCGGCGCCACGAGATCACGCAACCCTGTCCAACGCTAGTGGATGCCCCGCTCGGCCAGCCAGCGCTCGGCGTCGATCGCCGCCTGGCAGCCCATGCCGCTCGCCGTGATCGCCTGGCGGTACTGCGCGTCGGCCACATCGCCCGCGGCGAACACGCCGTCGATGTTGGTGTGGCTTGCGCGCGTGCGCAGCAGCACATAGCCCTTGTCGTCGAACTCAAGCCCCGTGCCCTGCAGGAACTTCGTGGCGGGCGAATGGCCGATCGCGATGAAGAGGCCCTTCACCGGAAGCGTCGAGCGCTCCTTGGTCACCGTGTTCTCGAGCACCAGGCCTTCGATGAAGTCCTTGCCAAGCACATCGACCACCACCGAGTTCCACACGGGCTCGGCCTTCGGGTTGTCGAGGATGCGCGCCTGCATCGCCTTCGAGGCGCGGAACTGGTCGCGGCGGTGGATCACATACACCTTCGACGCGAACTTGCAGAGATAGCTCGCCTCTTCCATCGCGGTATCGCCGCCGCCCACGACCGCAAGCGGCTGGTCGCGGAACACGGGCAGCGCGCCGTCGCACACCGCGCACGCGCTTACGCCGCCGCCGTTCATGGCCAGTCGCAGCTCGTTCGGCAGGCCGATCCAGTTGGCGGTGGCGCCAGTCGCGATGATCACCGCGTGGCTACGGATCGTCTCGCCCTCGCTCGTCTCGAGGACGAACGGCCGCTGCGTGAAGTCGCACTTCACGATGTCCGCGTGGGTGATGCGCGTGCCGAAGCGCTCGGCCTGCTGCTGGAACAGGCCCATCATGTCGGGGCCCGACACGCCGTGCGGGAAGCCGGGGTAGTTCTCGACCTCGGTGGTCAGCATGAGCTGGCCACCCGGCAGCACGGGGGCGGGGTTCGACGCGGGCACGCCGATCACCGCGCGCGGGTGAAGGTTGGCGCGCGCCGCGTAGATGCAGGCCGTCCAGCCCGCGGGGCCCGAGCCGATCACCACGACCTTCTCGATCGAATCAGAACCTGCTGCGCTCATCGCGTTCTCCGCCTCGTGTCTGCTGGACCGTCACTCGCCGCCCTGGCCGCGCGAAAGCGCGCGCAGCGGCGGCCACACGATGAAGTCGCCCGTCGCGCCGCCCGGGAAGTGCTTGCCCGCGCCGTTGAACTCGTTGTCGCCGTTGCGCGCGTACAGCACGCAGCCGGTCATGCTCACGCGGCCGAACTCGCTGTCGGTGCTCTTCTCGCGCCCGTCGAGGAACTCGTAGCGCATGCGCCCGTAGTCGCGGTCGTACGGATCGAAGTCGAAGCGCTTGGGAATGTAGACCGCGTAGGCCTTCTCGATGTCGTTCGGCCAGTCCTCGAACTGCAGCATGTACGCCGCAAGGCCGCAGCCGAGCACCGTGCCCGCCGACTCGACGATCATGCGGCGGCGCATCTCGAACATCTGGCTGATGTCGCGCGCCGAGAGCGCCACGGCCGCGTACTTCACGGGGTTCGTGCGCGAGAGCTCGGTGGGCAGCGACTGCATCGGGTCGTACTGGCGCATGCGCCAGCGGCGCCACCAGTCGTCGTAGATCCCGTTCAGCTTCTTCAGGCTGGCCTCGAGGCTGCCGTGCTTCGACGCGATCATCTGCCAGCGCTTGGCCGCGCCGAAGCCCGTGAGCGGCTCGTCGAGCGCCTGCAGTTCGGCGAAGGTCGCCGAGAACTTCTCCTCGTCGGGCTGCCCCGCCACGAACACGCCGCCGATCACGAACTCGGCCACGATGCGGTCGCCCTCGGGCATCTCGAGGCGCTTCATGCGCTCGTTGTCGGTCGCCTTCAGGAACGGATACTCGTTGAGCGAGAGGTTCTTCAGCCGATCCACGCCGATCTTGCGCTTGTACGACCAGATCACATCGCGATGCACCGAGAAGGCCTCGCACAGCATCTGCATGGCCGCGAGCTTCTCGTCGTACATGCTGGCGTCGCAGGCCTGCCGCAGCACCCGCAGATGGGCGATGCCGACCTTGAACGCGTCGTCGAAGCTGCCGGCCTCGCACCGGCGGTACATCTCGGCCACGGCGTAGGCGTTGATCTCGGCGAGCGCCTTCAGGTACGGGAACTCGCCCTTCGAGGCGGCGCCCTCGGTGCCCACGGTTGCGAACAGGCCACGCTCGATGAACTTCGGATCGACGCCCGCGGTGCCGTAGGGCACGCCGATCACCAGGCAGTTCTGAACCTCGACCAGCGCCTTGCCCACGGCTGGGTTGGCCTCGGCCCACTTGGCGACATCGGCCCAGCCCGTCATGCCCGGCCAGATGTCGGCCATCGCCAGGCTGCCCTCGAGAGCCTTCGGCGGCTTCGTCATGTCAAGGTAGGCCGTGAACAGGCGGTTCGCGCTCTTCGAAGCCTCGGTCACGCGCACGAGCGGCGCGTTCAGGCGCTTCATCAGCTCGGCATCGTCGGCCGCGGCGGCGGGAGCGGCCCCTAGCAGCACCGCGGCCGCGGCGGCGCCGCTCTGCAGGAACCGGATCGGACGGCGGACAGTGGCAAGTACTCGCTGCATGTTTGGAATCCTGAAGGTGCGGGGGCTTGCCCGCGGGCCGCGCAATCTAGCACGGAGCCAAGGTAGAGTGTCGCCCCCATGGCCCGCCCCCGCTGCCCCGAAACGCTGAATGTCCTTCTTCTCGGTACCGGTGGGCGCGAGCACGCCCTTGCGTGGCGCCTTCGCAAGAGCAAGCGGCTGGGCACGCTCTGGGTCGAGCAGGGCGCGAACGCAGGCCTGCTCGAGATCGGTCAGGTCTGCCCCGAGCCCGTGTCAGACACCTTCCGCCTCTGCCGCTGGTGCGAGCGGGAGAACATCGGTCTCGTCGTGATCGGGCCCGAGGCGCCGCTCGCCGCCGACTACGCGACCAAGCTGTCCGATCCGCCGCGCCGCGTGGTGTTCGGCCCGTCGCGCGCCGCGGCGCAGCTCGAGTGGGACAAGGCGTTCGCGAAGCAGGTCATGCGCGCGGCCAGCGTGCCGACGGGCGATTCCCGCACCTTCACCGACGCCGAGCAGGCGCTTGCCTATGTCGCCACGCGCGTCGACGGCTGCGTGGTCAAGGCCACGGGCCTGTGCGCGGGCAAGGGCGTCGTCGTCTGCCAGACCGTCGAGCAGGCCCGCACCGCCGTCGAGGATTGCCTGGTGCGCAAGGTGTTCGGCGACGCGGGAGCCACCGTGATCGTCGAGGAGCTGCTTTCAGGCCCCGAAGTCAGCGTGCTCGCCCTGTGCGACGGACGGACCTTCTGGGTGCTCGACCCCGCGCAGGACCACAAGCGCGTGGGCGAGGGCGACACGGGCCCGAATACGGGCGGAATGGGCGCCTTCAGCCCCACGCCACGCGCGACGAACGACCTCCTGCGCATCGTGGAGCGCGATGTGCTGGTGCCCACGGTCGATGCGCTGAACCGCATGGACATCCCGTTCCGCGGAGTGCTGTACGCAGGCATCATGCTCACCCCCGCGGGCCCGAAGGTGCTCGAGTTCAACACCCGATTCGGCGACCCCGAGACGCAGCCGATCATGGCGCGCCTGCAGGGCGACCTCGTCGAGCTGTGCTGGGCCACCGCCACGGGAAACCTTGCCGACTGCGAACTTTCGTTCGACCGCCGCGCGGCCTGCTGCGTGGTGGTCTGCTCGAAGGGCTACCCGGGCAGCTACGCCAAGGGGCTGCCCATCGAGGGAATCGACGAGGCGCGCGCGGTCGAGAAGGAGCCCGGCGAGGAGGTCATCGTCTTCCACGCGGGCACCGCGCGGAAGGACGGCAAGGTCGTCACGAGCGGCGGCCGCGTTCTCGGGGTCACGGCGCTTGCCGCGACCTCGGAGCGCGCCAGCGCGCTGGCCACCCAGGCCGCCGCGAAGATCCGCTTCGAAGGCGCGTTTTTCCGTCGCGACATCGGGGCGAGCCTGGCGCACGCGTAGCGGCCGCTCGCTCCGCGACCCCATGAATGGACAACGGGTTTGGACAACAGGTGTCGGCGCGGAATCAGGTCCGAGTTTTTGGGCGATCCTTCTTCCCCGCGCCAACCGCCGCGCCAGAATCGCGTATATTCCGACCCCACGGCCGTGCCCGCTCTCGCGGGGCGGTCGGTCTGCCGCATGCTCCCGCGGGCCGCGCGTTTGTGCACGGCTTCTCGGTGGGGTGTCGACAGTGTCGAGAGTGCCAGCGGAGTTCGCGCGTTGTTTGCGAGAGTCCAGTCAGCCAGTTCCAGTCAGCAAGTTCCATTCAGATCGTTCCAAGTCATTGAATCGTCGAACGAGCCGGACGACACGCACGGCGAACCTTCGGACCCGCCTTCGGACGCATCTATCGGGTGCCTCTCGAGAGGTTGGACTGAAGGCTCTCCGAACCAAGCCGATGCGTGGCGGACGGCGTGAGAAGAGCACACGGAGCCTAGACGCATGAAGTCGCGAGCCCTCCTCGCCGCCATCCTGAGCGCCGCCGCCGTTTCCGGCGTTGGCCTCGACGCCTACAGCACGGCGCTTGCCATCGCACCGCAGGACGGTCCCGTCCTCGGTGGCCCGACGGCTGGCCAGACCGGCCTCTTGCCGCGCAACATGGTGCCCAAGCCGAAGCGCGACCGCTTCGTGCTGCCGGTCGACCCTGAGACGGGCGAGCCGTGGTACACGGGCAACATCGTGCTCAAGTTCCATGACGGCGTGCGGGCG
>JBJTOV010000268.1:0-3581 GCA_046074745.1 Planctomycetota bacterium
CTGCCGGCATGGCGATGCAGGGAGAGTAGCCACGCTTCCCTCCTCGCACAAGCGGAAGACGCGCTAGGCTTGGCGCATGTCCAGTGCCGCGACCACCACACCCGTGCTCCGGAACACTCCCTGCGTGCTGATCGTCCGCGACGGCTGGGGCCAGTCGCCGCACCGCGACCGCGACGCCACCAACGCCATCGCGCGCGCCGCCAAGCCGGTCGACGACATGCTGGCCCGCGACTGGCCGCGCACCCTGATCAGGACAAGCGGCGAGGATGTCGGCCTGCCCGTCGGCCCCGACGGGCCCGTGATGGGAAACTCCGAGGTCGGCCACCAGAACATCGGCGCGGGGCGCATCGTCGACCAGGAGCTGATGCGCATCACGAACGCGATCCGCCGCGGCGAGCTGGCCACGCACCCCGTGCTGCTGGCCGCGGTGGCGCACGCGCGGCGCTCGGGCGGCAGCCTGCACCTCCTCGGCCTTGTGTCGGACGGTCAGGTGCACAGCGACCTCGCGCATCTCCTGTCGCTCGTCGACTTTGCGCGCGGCGCGGGCGTGGAGCAGGGCCGCCTGTGGATCCACGCCATCACCGACGGCCGCGACACCGCGCCCACCTCGGCGCCGCGCTACCTGGCCGAGCTCGAGGCGCATCTCGCGCGCACGGGCCTTGGCGCGGTGGCCACCGTGGTCGGCCGCTTCTACGCCATGGACCGCGACCACCGCTGGGAGCGCGTGCAGGCCGCCTACGACGCGCTCGTGCGCCCCTGCGACCGCACAGCGCCCACGGCGCTCGCGGCGGTAGAGCGCTACTACGCCGCGCCGAGCGACCCTTCGCGCGGCGGCGACGAGTTCATCCTGCCCACCCAGGTGGGCGACGCGGCCACGGTGGCGCGCTCGCGCATCAGGCCGGGCGACGCGGTCGTCTTCTTCAACTTCCTAGGCGACCGCCCGCGCGAGATCACCAAGGCCTTCGTGCTCGACGACGCGGCGTGGAAGGCGGTCGAGAAGGGCGGCTTCGACCGCGGCGCGCGCCTCGGCGACCTCTCTTTTGTCACACTGGCCGAGTTCGAGCGGGGCCTGCCCGTCGAGGTGGTGTTCCGCAGGCCGCCCAAGATGAAGAACATCCTGGGCGAGTGGCTGGCCGCGCACGGCGTGCGCCAGTTCCGCTGCGCCGAGACGGAGAAGTTTCCGCATGTGACCTTCTTCTTCAACGACTACCGCGAGGAGCCGTTCGAGGGCGAGACGCGCGAGATCGTGCCGAGCCCGAAGGAGGTCGCGACCTACGACCTCAAGCCCGAGATGAGCGCGGCGGGCGTGCGCGACGCGGTGCTTGCGCGCCTGTCGGCGGCCGACTGCGAGCCCGTGGTCATCGTGAACTTCGCGAACGGCGACATGGTGGGCCACACGGGCAGCCTGCCCGCGGCCACGCGCGCCATCGAGACGGTGGACGCGTGCGTGGGCGCGATCGTGCAGGCGGCGCTTGCGCGCGGAGGCAGCGCGATCGTGACCGCCGACCACGGCAACGCCGAGGAGATGTGGGACCCGCGCGCCAACTGCCCGCACACCGCGCACACGAACTACACCGTGCCGTGCTCGGTGGTGGGCGCCGCGTTCAAGGGGCGGAAACTGCGCGACGACGGACGCCTCGGCGACCTCGCGCCCACGCTGCTCGAGATGATCGGACTTGCGAAACCTGCGGAAATGACGGGCCGCTCGCTGCTTCGGTAGCGCGCGCCGCCGCGGCTCGGGCGCATCTCGCGTACGATGTTCCCCCTATGTCGCTGCCGCAGATCGCCATCGTCGGCCGCCCCAATGTGGGCAAGTCCAGCCTGTTCAACAGGCTGGTCGGACGCCGCGTGTCGATCGTCGATCCGACGCCCGGCACCACGCGCGACCGCGTGTCGCATCTGGTCGAGCTGCTGCCGCCCACCGACCGGCCGTACGACCCCGGCCACGACCCCGCACCGAAGCTCGCCGAGCTCGTCGACACGGGCGGATACGGCGTGTACATGGCCGAGGGCGGCCGCTTCGACGACGCGGGCGAGGACCTGGCGCGGCTCACGCCCGACATCGAGCGCCAGATCAAGGCGGGCGCCGAGCGCGCCACGCTGATCCTGTTCGTGGTCGACGCGCAGACGGGCGTGACGGCGCTCGACGAGCGCATCGCCCGCATGATCCGCGAGGCGGGCCGCGCCGACCGCGTGCTGCTCGTCGCGAACAAGGTCGACGACGACAGCTGGCTGGGTGCCGCGCAGGACGCGTGCCGCCTCGGCTTCGGCGAGCCCGTGCCGACGAGCGCGTCGAGCGCGTACGGCAAGCGCGCGTTCCTCGAGGCGATCTGGCGGCGGCTGCCCGAGTGGATCGAGCCCGTGGCCGCGCCCGAGATGAAGATCGCGATCGTGGGCCGCCGCAACGCGGGCAAGAGCACGCTGATCAACGCGCTGGCGGGCGAGCCGCGCGTGATCGTGAGCGAGATCGCGGGCACCACGCGCGACTCGATCGATGTGCGCTTCGAGCTCGACGGGCACGCGTTCGTGGCGATCGACACGGCGGGCGTGCGCAAGCGCAAGAGCTGGAGCGACGACATCGAGTACTACTCGCACCAGCGCGCGAAGGACGCGATCGGCCGCGCCGATGTGTGCGTGCTTCTGCTCGACGCGCGCGAGGAGGTCACGCAGGTCGAGAAGCGGCTGGCGCTTGCGCTGGTCGAGCAGCACAAGCCCACCGTGATCGCGGTGAACAAGTGGGACCTCGTCGAGTCGAAGCTGAAGACGAGCGACTACATCGACTACCTGACCCAGGAGCTGTTCGCGCTCGAGTACGCGCCGCTCGTGTTCCTGTCGGCGCAGAAGGGCGAGGGCGTGCGCGACCTGATCAAGGTGTGCGCGAACCTGCACACGCAGGCGCATCACCGCGAGACGACGGGGCGCCTGAACGCGGTGGTGCAGGCGATTCTCGACGAGCGCGGCCCGAGCTCGAAGCTCGGCACGAAGGCGCGCATCTTCTATGTGAGCCAGATCGCGACCAATCCACCGACCATCGCGCTGGTCGTGAACAAGCCCGAGCTGTTCGAGGGCTCGTACGAGAAGTACCTGATGAACCAGCTGCACGAGCGGCTGCCGTTCTCGGAGGTTCCGATCAAGCTGGTGTTCTCGGCGCGCAAGCGCCTGTCGCCGTCGGAACTGGCGCAACGCAAGCGCGCGGGCCGCGAGTCGGACGCCGAGGGCGAGTCGGCCGGTTACGGCGACTGACGGCCGGGATGGCGAGCCGCTGGTCGGATCGCTGAGCCGTGTGGGGAAGAAGGTCGCGTCGTCTCGGCACACCGCCGCCGCCGTAGGCGGCGGGTGCCCATCTCGAAGACGATGGGTCGCCCAGTTCAACGATCTCGCGTGGGCCGCGGCGCGCGGCGCCGATCCGATCTCACATCAGCCGCCGCGCCATCCCCCAAGCGCCACCTCACGCCGCACCCGGCCCAAACGTCGTCGGCCGAGCCCTACCGCAAGTCCTTCGCCTGCGGCAGATCACTCAGGTTCGCGATGCCGAAGACGCGCAGGAACTCGGGAGTGGTTCCATACAGCATCGGTCGGCC
>JBJTOV010000269.1:0-3276 GCA_046074745.1 Planctomycetota bacterium
GACGACGTTGCGGTCGAGCTCGACGTCCTCGCCCTCGACCTCGAGCGCGATCCGCTTGCCGGCCTTCGCGGAGACATCGCGCACGAGGCGCGCCATCTTCTGGAAGGTCGCGCGCAGCGTGACCATGCGCAGGCTCATCGAGGTTTCCTGCAGGTCGCGCACGATCTTCCCGAGGTGCGCCAGGTTGCGCTGCACGCGCTGGTCGTGCAGCTTGCCCACCACGGGGTCCTGCACCACCATGAGCTGCGCGATGACGAGCTCGCCCACGAGGTTGACGAGCGCGTCCATGCGCTGGGTCGAGACCTTGACGGTCTGGTCGGCCTTGCTCGAGCCGGCGCGGGCGCCGTTGCCGTTGCCGTTGCCGTTCGCCGGAGTGGCGGCGGCGGTGGGTTCGGCGGCGGTGGACGACGCGGCCGTGGGCGCGGAGGGGGCGGTTTCGGCGGCGGTCGCGGTGGAGAGCGGTGCGGTATCGGCCGCGGTGGCGGTTGCGCCGGGCGCGGGAAGGTTGCGTCCCTCGCACGCGGCCTCGAGGCGGCGCACGAGGATGCGCAGCTCGCGCTCCTTGGGCGCTTCGCCGCCGCCGAGCATGCCGATCAGCTGGCCGAGGAGGTCGGCCGAGGCGAGCACGAGCTCGAGCACATGCGCCGAGAGCGGCAGCTTGTTCGAGCGCACCTTGTCGAGCAGGAACTCGGCGGCATGCGCCACCTCGACCACGCGCGGCAGGTTGAGGAAGCCCGCCACGCCCTTGATGGTGTGGAAGGCGCGGAAGACGACATTGACCTGCTCGGCGTCGGTGGGGTTCGCCTCGAGGGCGAGCACGGCGTTCTCGGCGTTCGCGAGGTGCTCGCGCGCCTCGGTGGCGAAGTCGCCGAGGTTCTCGTCGGCGTTCTCGAGGTTCATCGCCACGCGCTGGTCGGCGGGAATGGCGGCGAGGTCGGCGAACGGATCGGTGGCGGCGGGAGCCAAGGCTTCAGGCGCGGCGGCCGAGCCCGTGCCTGCAGGGGAGCCTGAGGTCGGCACGGGCTTCGGCGCGGCCGCGGTTCTGGTCGGGGTGGCGGTGGCGGGGGCCGCGAGCATGCTGCGGAGCGCGCGGGCGTCGGGCTCGCCGGCCGCGGGGTCGGCGGTCAGGGCCTGGGTGAGCGACTTCATCCAGTCGCACAGCGCGAGCACAAGCTCGGCGGGGAAGCGGTCCTTGGCGGCGTCGATCGCGCTCTCGACCTCGTGGCACAGGGTCTGCGCCTCGGAGAGCGACAGGACGCCGCACTCGCCCTTCAGGGTGTGGATGCGGCGGCGGATGTCGGCGGCGGTCTCGCCCTCGAAGCCCTGCGATTCGGCGGTGACGGTCAGGTGCTCGAGCTCGGGGAGCGAGGCGTCGCAGCCAGCGACCCACGCGGCGAGCAGTTCGGGGTCGGCGGGCTCGCGGCGGGGGGCGTCGGCCGCCTCGGCCGCCTGCTCGCACGCGCCCACGGCCTCGACCAGCGCGCGGAAGGCGCGCTCCACATCGTCGACCTGGCGGAAGATGATCTGCTCGGCCAGTTCGGCGGCCTGGTTCGAGCTGGCCGCCACCGACGACGCGCCCTCAGCTGCGGCGTCGGCGGCGACCTGCTTGAGGATCTCCCCGAGGGAGACCAGACCCTGAAGGTCGGCCGAATCGGTCAGGACGGCTGCTTTCGCAGCGGCTTCGATCGAGGCCTTGAGCCCCATCGTGGACACCTTCCGTTGAATCCGGCGCCTTCGGAACTGGCCGTTGGCGCGAAACGCACGACTCGCCCGTGGGCGAAGCGCCCCCGCGGAGCGCGAAGGGGGATCGGCGGCTGCCCGAGCGGAATGAAGCGCTGCGGCGAAGTCACGGAGCAACAGGTCTTGATTGGGGCATCCCCCCGATGCCTTGGGTCACGCGGGTGGGGCGGCCGCGAGGAATCTGCAGGCCTGAGCTGCGCCGAGACGATAACTTCCGCGAATGGAAGGCGCTGGCTCGACTTCAACCGATCCGCAGAGGGCAGGCGGCGCGCGCGCGCGCACGCCGCTGTTTCGTTTCGACCCGGGATGGCCCTTCGTGGTCGCGGGGCTCGGGCTGCTCGTCGCGGGCGTGCTGATTCCCGCGCAGCGCGAGCTGCATGAACTCGAGAACACGCGCGCGTTGCATGCGGCGATCGAGGATCGCTCGGTGCGCCAGCTTGCGGCCTACGACCGCTTCCTGAACGATCTCGAGCAGAGCGACGAGCAGCTTGTGCGCAGGCTTGCGGCGAGCCAGCTGAACCAGATGCCCGAGGGAGAGCGCTCGCTGCTCCTCGTGCCATCGATGAACGAGACGGTGACGGCGTGGATCGAGCGCAGCGAGCCGCTCGAGATGCCCGAGACCGCGGAGTATCCCGACACGCTGCTCACGCGGCTTGCAACGGGCCCGCGGCGGCTCTGGGTGCTCGCGTGCGGCGCGTTCCTGGTGTTCATCGGGCTCTTGCTGGGGCCGTCGTCGTTCGCATCGCCGCGACGCGTGCGCGCGGCGCGTGCGGATGGCGGCGCGACGGCGGTTGCGGAGCTGCCCGTGCGCGAGACGGCTGCGGTGGTGGCTGCGTCCGCCGTGGTGATCGAGCGAGCGGTTTCGTCGGGCGCATGCGCGGCCGATGGTTGCGATGATTCGAGCGACGAGCATGTCGCTGCGTCGCCATCTGCGTGCGATGCATCGGTTGCGACCGAAGCGTCGGAGTCGGTTGCGGCGCTGGTTGCGGTCGAGCATGGTGCCGTCGTGAATGCTGGCGTTGAAAACGCTGGCGTGGAAAGTGCACCCGTTGAGGCGATTACCGTCGCGATCGACGGGACTGCATGCGAAGCGCAGGACGATGGGAGCGCTGCGGAAGAGGCGCACGCCGCGGTATGCGCGCCGGTCGTTGCCGATTCGGTTTCGTTCGAACATCGCGAGGAGTCGTGCGATTCGGTCGTCGGTGCCGCGGTGACGATGGCGGCTCTCGAGGCGCCAAGCGCTGCAGAGGTTGCCCCGCCGTCCGATGCCGCCTGCATGGCGGTGTTCGCGGAGCCGGCGATCGAGGCCGAAGATGCTGCGCGTGAGGCCGCGGCGCAGTTTGGGCCTGAGTGCGGGGAAGAGGTTGGGGCAGAACTCGGGTCGGAAACCGATTCAGAGGCCGTTTCGGAGACCGGTGACCTTCTCGACGAAGGCGACAAACTCTGGGATGGCGGCTCCACGGTGGACGACATCGAGTGCGATGCCGAGACCGATGCCGAGACCGATGACTCGATTGAGCTCGAAGGCATGGCGGT
>JBJTOV010000270.1:0-10607 GCA_046074745.1 Planctomycetota bacterium
TGAAGGCGGGCCCGCGTCGGGCAAGGGACTCTCGCCGACGAGGGCTACGAAGGGTGTCCGGTCACGGAACTCCGGCTCGGGGCTCGAGGTTGGGGCTCGAGGTTGGGACTCGAGGTCGGGAATTCGAGGTCGGGAATTCGAGGTCGGGAAATCGAGGGGATTCGAAACGATGTGCGGTTTCACAGGCGCGGCAACCACGACCACGCGGCGGCTCGCGCAGGACCGCGACGAGTTCACGCGCGCGTCGCGACTGCTTGCGAACCGCGGCCCCGACGGCGAAGGCGTGCTGCACGAGGGCCACATCGCGCTCGGCCACGCCCGCCTCGCGCTCCTCGACCCTGAAGGCGGCGCGCAGCCGTTCCATCTCGTGGCGCCAGGCCTGCCGCGCGTCGCGCTCGCGTGGAACGGCGAGATCTACAACCACCTCGAGCTGCGCGCCGAGCTCGAGCGCGCGGGCGCCGTGTTCCGCACGCGCTCCGACACCGAGACGCTTGCGTGGATGCTCGCACGCCACGGCACGCGCGCCATCGCGCGCCTGCGCGGCATGTTCGCGCTGGCCGCGTGGTTTCCCGACGAATCGCGGCTCGTGCTCGCGCGCGACCCGTTCGGGATGATCCCGCTCTTCCACGCCACCGTCGCGCACGCGGGCGGCGAGGAGCTCGTGTTCGCAAGCGAGCCTGCGCCGATCCTCTCGCACCCCGCGATGCGCATCGAGCCCGACTGGGACAGCGTGCGCTGCTACCTCGAGATGCCGCGCCGCACCTACGGCGACCGCACGCTCTACCGCGGCCTTCACGCGCTGCGGCCTGGCGAGATCCGCACCTACGACCTGTCGGGCGAGCGCGTTGCGTGCGGCGTGCGCATGGAGCGCCCCGCCGCCGAGGATGCGGCCGCGCTTCCGCTGCACGACGCCGCGTGGGCCGTGCGCGACGCCGTGATCGGCTCGATCGAGCGTCACATGGTGGCCGACGCGCCCGTGTGCGCGCTGCTTTCGGGCGGCATCGACAGCACGGTGGTCGCTTCGGTGGCGCGGGTGCGCTGCGCGCGGCTCGTCACCTTCGCGGCGGGCGCCGACGACGACGCGCGAAGGCCGGGCACCGATCTCTTCACCGCGCGGCGCGTGGCCGAGCTTCTGCGCAGCGAGCATCACGAGGTGCGCCTCGACGGCGCGCAGTTCGAGTCGCGCTGGGACGAACTGCTCGCGCACGGCGCGGCTCCGCTCGCGACTCCCAACGAGATCGCGATCTCGCTGCTCGCCGACGCGATCCGCGGCCACGCGAAGGGCGCGCTCTCGGGCGAAGGCGCCGATGAACTGTTCGGAGGCTACGGCCCACCGCTCGAGGCCACGCTCGGATGGATCGACGCCGATGTCGACCATTCCCCTGACGCCGCGGCCGCGTTCTACCGCACCGCGTTCGGATGGACGCCGCGCGCGGTCGTTCCCGAGCTGCTCGCGGCCGACGGCGGCGCGGGCGACGACCCGCTCGGCACGCTGCTCGCAGGCGAGTACGCGCGCGCGGGCGACGCCGCCACGCTCGATGCGCACCTGCGCGTGCAGCAGCAGGTGAACCTGGTCAATCTGCTCGAACGCCTGAACATCGCGCTGATGCACGGCTCGATCGAGGGCCGCGTGCCTTTCTGCGACCGCGCGGTCGCGCGCGCCGCGGCGCTGGCGGGCGCGTCCCACAACCTCGTGCCCGCGCAGGGCGGCGGCGTGGCCACCGCCACGCGCACGCTCGTCACCAAGCGCGTGCTGCGCACGGCGTTCGCCGATGTGCTGTCGCCCGAGATCCTCGCGCGGCCGAAGGCGAGCTTCCCGCTGCCCTTCGAGCGCTGGATCGCGGCGCGCGCCGCGTGGATCGACGGTCCCGTGTCGTCGCAGGTGTTCACGCCCGCGGCGCGCGCGCTCGTCCGCACGCAGGCCGCGCAGCACTGGCGCCTCGCGTGGCCCATGCTCAACCTCGCGCGCTGGCTCGACACGGTCTTCGCCTGAACGCGCGGGCCGCGGTCACGCATGCGCGAAGCGGTCGCGCCGCGACAGCAGCCGCAATCCGTGCAGCGCGACCAGCACCGTGCTGCCCTCGTGGCAGATCACGGCGACCGACAGCGGCACGATGCCGAGCAAGGTGAGCGGGATCAGCGCCGCCACCACGCCCATCGAGAAGATCACATTCTGCCGCACCATCGCGCGCGTGGCGCGGCCAAGCTCGATCGCGAACGGAAGGCGCGAGAGGTCGTCGGACATCAGCGCCACATCGGCGGCCTCGAGCGCCACATCGGTGCCGCCGCGTCCCATCGCGACGCCGACCGTCGCCGCCGCGAGCGCGGGCGCGTCGTTCACGCCGTCGCCCACCATGGCCACCGCGCCATGGCGCGCCACGAGTTCCTTCACATGCGCGATCTTCTGCTCGGGCATCAGCCCCGCATCGACCACCGTGATGCCGACCTCGCCCGCCACCGCCTTCGCCGTGGCCGCGTTGTCGCCGGTCAGCATCACCACCTCGCAGCCGAGCGCGTGCAGCGCGGCCACCGCGCGCGCCGACTCGGGGCGCGGACGGTCGCTCACGCCGATCGCGCCGAGCGCGCGGCTTCCGTGCACCACCGACATCGCGGTCATCGCGCGCGCCTCGATGCCGCGCGCCAGCACCTCGACGCGCGGATCGGCCGCAAGCCGCGGGTTTCCGTCGAACAGCGACGCACGGCCCACGCCTGCGCGCACGCCATCGACCGTGGCCTCGACGCCCTTCCCCTTGATCGCCGCGGAATCCTGCGCGACCGGCACCGCGATGCCGCGCGCCTCGGCCGCATCGACCACGGCGCGCGCGATCGGATGGCTCGACGCCTGCTCGACCGACGCCGCGACGCGCAGCAGCTCCTCCTCGCGCACGCCTTCGGCGCAAGCAATCGCCGACAGCTCGGGGCGACCGCGCGTCACCGTGCCCGTCTTGTCGACCGCGACCGCGCGCACGATCCCGAGCGCCTCGAGGTGCATTCCGCCCTTCACGAGCACGCCGCCGCGCGCCGCGCGCGCAAGGCCCGCGAGCACGGCCGCGGGCGTCGAGATCGCGAGCGCGCACGGCGACGCGCCGATCAGCATGCTCATCGCGCGCATGAACGACTCGCGCCACGCGCTCTCCGCGGGATACCAGCCCGCGAGCGGCGGCACCACGATCGCGAGCGCCGTGACCACGAGCACCGCGGGCACATAGGCGCGCGTGAACTTCTCCGCCGCGCGCTCGGCCAGCGACTTCGTGGCGTGCGCCTCGCTCACCAGCCGCACCATGCGCGCGACCAGCGTGTCGCTCGCCTTCGCGGTCGCGCGGACGAGCAGCGCGCCGTCGCCGTTCAGCGTGCCTGCGAACACCGTGGAGCCAGGCTCCTTGTCGACGGGCATGCTCTCGCCCGTGATCGGGCTCTGGTCGACGCCCGATCGACCCTCGCTGACCGTGCCGTCGGCGGCGATGCGCTCGCCGGGCCGCACCACCACGACATCTCCGACCGCGACCTGCGCCGCGGGAATCTCGTGCTCGCTGCCATCGGGGCGGCGCACGCGCGCGCGCTTCGGCGCGAGCCGCGCAAGCGCGGTCACCGCACTCCGCGCGCGGTCGAGCGCGAGGTGCTCGAGCCCGTGCCCGAGCGAGAACAGGAAGAGGAGCAGCGCGCCCTCGGCGAACTCGCCGACCAGCGCCGCGCCCACCGCGGCGAGCACCATCAGGAAATCGATGTCGAGACGCCTGCGCGCGATCTGGCGCACGCCCGCGACCGTGGCCTCCCACCCGCCCGCGGCGTACGCGACGGCGTAGAGCGCGATCGACGGCCACCCGTGGTCGGCGCGCGCGAGCAGGTAGCCGCCCAGCAGCGCCGCGCCTGCGATCGCGGGCCAGAGGAGCTCGCGGTACGGCTCGAGGCGCACGCGCCACGGCACGACCTTGTCGCGATGGCCATCGTGGCCGACATGGTCCCCATGCCCGCCCTGGCCATCTTCGTGACCATGATCGCTCGGATGCGCGGCGTCGCCCGTGTCGTGCACCGATGCAGACTACCTGAAGCGGAAAAACACCGCCGCCCGCGGAGAACGGGCGGCGGCGCGGATGACTCTCGGAAACCCTGTCAGAACAGGAGCTGGATCTGGCTGCGCACCACCCACTGGCCTTCGTTGGTGGTGTTGGCGGTGCTGTTCACATCGCTCAGCCAGTCGGCGCCCGAGCTGTTGAAGTCGCCGACCGGATCGAACGCGTAGCCGAAGTCGCTCGACCACTTCAGGTCCTTGTTGCCGCCGATGTACCAGTTCATGCCCACGGTGGCGATGCTGTCGAGCTCGCGCGTCGCGAGGCCGCCGCTGCCCGTGCGGAACTTGTCGGTGTCGGTGTTGCCCCATTCGTAGCGCGCGTAGAGCTCGACCTCGTCGCTCACGAACACGCCGCCCTGCACGACCGCGCCGAACTGGTCCATGCTGTCCGACGATCCGCCGCCGCGCGTGGCCACCTCGCCCTCGAGGCCGACGAAGCGGTACACGCCGTACATGAACAGGTTCGCGCCGCCGAAGTCGTAGGTGAAGTCGGCGGTGGCGCCCCACATCCAGTCGGTGGTCGACGCGGTCACGGGGCCCTCGCTGCCCGGCCGCAGCGACTGGCCCATCGCGCCGAAGCCGAGCATCCAGCCCTTCTCCTCGCCGCGCATGCTGGTCAGGTCGCGGAACTGCTTCCACTGTCCCTGCCCGAGCCACTCGACGCGGCCCGCGAAGGCCCAGTTGGTCGGGTTCGTGTTGAAGGGCGTCGTGTACGCGCCCGCGAATCCGCCTGCGTTGGTGCTCGCCGAGCTCGTGATGCTGGTGGCGTTCGCGCGCAGGCCGTCGCCGTAGAAGAGCTGCGCGCGCAGCGAGCCGACCGTGTGCTCGAGCTGGATGCCCTGCGAGAACTTCGTGGAGTACACATCGTTCACGAGGGTGCGCTCGACGGCGAGCTGCGCCGAGCTCGACACGAGCTCCTCGCGCAGGAACGGCGCCTTGAACTGGCCCACCCGCAGCGTGGTTCCCTGGCCGAAGTCCTTCTGGATCCAGATGTTCTCGACCGAGCCCACGATGTTGCCGCTCGAGAAGGTCTGCGCGCCGCTCGACACCGAGCCGGGCGCGCGGTTGAACACGGGCTGCACCTCGTAGGTCCAGCTCGGATCGACCACGAAGCCCGTGAATGCGAGCTTGGTGCGGCGGTTCTCGAAGCCCCAGGTGTCGGGCTTCGGATCGGCGCCCGCGGTGTCGGTGTCGCGGTCGTTGAACGCCCAGCGGAACTGGACCTGGCCCTTGATGTTGAGCTTGAAGTCGCCGCTCGGCGAGGCGATGAAGAAGCCGCCCTGGTCCTTGTTCCAACCGGCCGTCGCGCCCGAGCTCTGCAGGCTGGTGCGGCTGTCCGCGTCGGCGAGCACATCGGTGACGATCGCGCGGATCTCGTCGGCGCGCGCCTCGGTGAGCCACTGCTCGCCGTCGGCCGAGGCCTCGAGCTTCGCGACCTTGGCGGCAAGCGCCTCGTTGGCGGCGCGCAGCTCGGCGATCTGTGCGGACATGTCGCCCGAGCCATCGGCGGCGAGCACTGCGCCGGCTGCGGACAGCGTGCCCGCGCCGGCAAGGGTGATGATCTGACTGCTTCGGAACATGGTGTCTCCTGTGGTTTGGCGTCGTTGCGTGGTGCCGCGGCGGAGCGGCGCAGCCAAACTAGGAGGAGCGGAGTTCGAATCGGGGCCGATGGGCCGCGCCCGCAGCCTTCACGATTCCTTGACGAAAGCCGTGGAGCGGCTGAACGCTTCCAACACCTTCGATTTGCCGTGAAACAACGCGATCCACACGGAAGCCTTCACGCGATCTGAACGCTTTTCGAATTCGAAACCTCGATTGAACAGATGCGCGCGCACAAGATCGCGATTTCACGCTGCCATCGCGGTTTGTTTGCGTCGTGTGTGCATCTGGCAAGTTTCGTCTTCACCGTTCCTGAACGGCATTGCCGCGCGCCGCGCGGGCTGCGAACCTCGCGCGCGAAAGGAACCGCCATGAACCCGACCACGACCGCATTCCCCGCCCTTCCGCTCGCCCTCTCCCTCGCCGCCGCGCTGCTCGCCGGATGCGCCTCTGGCACGAAGAGCACCCTTCCCGCCATCGAGCGATACCCGGCGATCGTGCAGGCCGAGATGACCTGCCCGATCTCGGGCGAGACCGTCACCGCGTGCGACGAGGCGGCGTACTTCGAGAGCTTCCCCGTGTACTGCAAGGGCCGCGCGAACGCGCGCCAGTTCGCGTCGCTCGAGATGAAGCAGCGCGCGCGGCTTGCGTCGGACCAGGTGCTTCCTCAGAAGGGCATCGCGAACCGAACCTGCCCGCTCACCGGCGACACGCTGACCGCGGCCGCCGCACCCGTGGCCTACGAAGGCGCCGTGATCGGATTCGCCTCGGCCGCCGACGCCAACCAGTTCCGCTCGCTGAAGGCCGAGCGCAAGGCGCGGCTCATCGAGGCGTGGCGGGCCGACGAGGCCGACGAAACCGAACAGGGCTGAGCGCGTCGCCCTTCACGACGCGACGATCTCGACCTCGGCGCGCGGCAGGTCGGCCGCGAGCGTGGCCGACAGGCTGCGCGAGACGATCTCGTCCTCGAGCGCGGTCGGGATGCGCACCATCAGGTGCACGCTGCGCCCTGTCGCGCCGAGCCGCGCCGACGCGACCTTGCATCGCATGCGGCGCAGCGCGTCGGCGGCGACGAGCTCGATCCGCACGAGGTCGGTGCCTGCAGGCACGCGGATGCGCACGCGCGCAGGCCGCGACCCGTTCAGCCACCAGATCACGAGCCACGCGGCGACCGCCACGACGACTGCCATCAGGTACTGCGTGAGCCCGCAGGCGAGGCCGATCACGATGACGAGGATCGCCTTGCCCGTGAGCTGCGGCGTGCGCAGGATCGTGCGGAACCGGACGAGTCCGCCGATTCCGAAGACGACGAACGCCATCGCCTGGTCGACGAGGACGAGCGACGCCACGATGGCGCCGATCATGCCGAGAACGATCAGCGTGCGGCGCTCTTCCTCGCCGTCGAGCGCCGCGCGCGGACGGCGCGCGCGCGGGTGCCAGGCGAGGAGCGACGCCAGCGCCACCGCGAGCGCGATGGCGGCCACCGCCTCGACCCACGCGTGCCAGCTCGAGAACTGATCGACGGCGCTCGTGAGGCGCTCGCGGGCGGAGTCCTTCAGCGTGCGCGGCAGGATCTCGGCCGCAAGCTCGGCCGCGGCGGCGGCGTGGGGAATCGCGAGGGCCGCCGTGGCGGCGGCGATGGCGGAAAGGCTTCGTCGCATGGCTCGGAAACGAGTGTGCATGCGGCGCGCGCGGCCGCAAGCAGGCGCCGCGGAATCGACGGGAATTCACCGTTGCTGCGCCGCGCGCTCGCCTAGCGGCGGCGGCGCGTGCCCATCACCGACGGCACATTGAGCGTCTGCTGCGGCGGCTGGCCGCCCTGGGCGCCTTGCGGCCTGCCCTGTCCGGCGGAACCCTGGCCCGCCGCGGCCTGGCCTTCGGAAAGCCGCCGGAACTGGTCGTTGATGCGCACCACCGCCGCGCGCACATTGGCCACCTTCTCCGCGTCGAGCCCCTGCATGATGGCGCTCGCCATGGCGTTCGACACATCGAACGGGCCGAAGCCGAGCTCGCCCTTCTCGACATCGATGCGCACCGCGGTGGCGCCGAGGTCGGACAGCATGCACAGCGCGGTCATGGTCTCGGGGTCCTCGAGCGGATGGCCTTCCTTGATGCGGATGCCGAGGTAGCGGCCCGCGGTGACGAAGACGGGCTCGTTCACGCCCTTCATGGCGCTGACGGCCTGCGCGACCTTCATCATGGTGTCGCGCGGCTGGCGCAGCACGGCGAGCTCGCGGTCGTTGACGCGGATCCGGCGTCGGAACGCGTTGCACGCGGCCGCGAGGAACGCGGTGCCCGAGTTGATCGCCGCGAATCCGAACGCGGCCTCGCGGCCCAGCGACGCGTCGGTCTCGGTCTCCTCGACCACCGACGCGGTGGCGCCGTCGACCCAGAAGTTCTTCACGCCCACGGTGGCCATCGCCTGAAGGCCCGCCTGGACCACGGGGTCGCTCGCGGTCTTCCCCTCGCTGAGAAGCTGCGCCACCATGTCGGCCGCCACATGCGGGATCGGGCGGTCGGCGCCGATCTTCGGCAGCACGAGGTTCATGAACGCCGCGAAGTCCTTCTTCTCGACATCGCGGGTCAACACATACTGGCCGTTCATCCGGATCGCGCTCATGGATACCTCGCTGGCCGCCGCACGGGCGGGGCGGCGATGGTAGCACGGGAGCCACGGCGGACGGCGGGATTCCGCGGCCTCCACGGCGCGGCCGCGCTCCCGTACCATCGCGGCATGGCCTCGAACGACGCTCCGCTCGTCGGCATCATCATGGGCTCGCAGTCCGACTGGGATACCATGCAGCACGCGGCGACCACGCTCGAGTCGCTGGGGATCGCGCACGAGTGCCGCGTGGTGTCGGCGCACCGCACGCCCGACCTGCTCTTCGAGTACGCCGCGGCGGCGCGCGGGCGCGGCCTGAAGGTCGTGATCGCGGGCGCGGGCGGCGCGGCGCACCTGCCGGGCATGTGTGCGTCGAAGACCGATCTTCCCGTGTTCGGAGTGCCCGTCGAGTCGAAGGCGCTGAAGGGCGTCGACTCGCTGCTCTCGATCGTGCAGATGCCCGCGGGCGTGCCTGTCGGAACGCTTGCGATCGGCCGCGCGGGAGCGGTGAACGCGGCGCTGCTCGCGGCGTCGGTGCTCTCGCATCTCGATGCGGGCGTTGCGGCGCGGCTCGCGGCGTTCCGCGCCAGGCAGACGGCCGATGTGCTCGCGCGACCCATTCCCGGGGCAGAGGCGCCGTGAGCGGCGAGGCGCGGCGCATCGGTGTGCTCGGCGGCGGGCAGCTCGGGCAGATGCTCGGGCTGGCGGCGATTCCACTCGGGCTCGAGTGCGTGTTCTACGACCCCGCCCCGCTTTCGCCCGCGCGGATGGTGGGGCGGCATGCGTGCGCGTCGTGGAGCGACCGCGAGGCCCTTGCGCGATTCGCCGATGCGGTCGATGTGGTGACCTTCGAGTTCGAGAATGTGCCCGCGGAGAGCCTGGCGTTTCTCGCGGAGCGGCGGCCCGTGCGGCCCGGCGTGAAGTCGCTCGAGCTGACCTGCGACCGCGTGCGCGAGAAGGAGTTCCTGCGCTCGGCGGGCGTGCCCGTGCAGCCGTTCGCAGCGGTCGCGGGCGACGCGGACCTCGACCTTGCGCTCGCGACGGTCGGCGCGCACGGCGTCCTCAAGACGCGCACGCTCGGGTACGACGGCAAGGGCCAGCGCGTGGTGAAGTCGGCCGACGAACTGCGCGGCGCGTGGGAATCGCTCGGCCGCGCGCCGTGCATCTACGAGGCGTTCGTGCCGTTCGACCGCGAGGTGTCGGTGGTGGCGACGCGCGCGCTCGACGGAAGCATCGCGGCGTATCCCGTCGTCGAGAACCTGCACGCGCGCGGCATCCTGTTCCGCTCGGTCGCGCCCGCGCGCGTGTCCGACGCGCTGGCGTCGGCCGCGCTCGGACACGCGCGGCGCGTGCTCGAGGGGCTCGGGCATGTCGGCACGCTTGCGCTCGAGATGTTCGTGGCAGACGGAACGCTCGTCGCCAACGAGATCGCGCCCCGCGTGCACAACTCGGGCCACTGGACGATCCGCGGCGCGCGCACGAGCCAGTTCGAGAACCACATGCGCGCGGTGGCGGGCCTGCCGCTCGGCGACACCGCGATGGACGGCCACGCCGCGATGGTGAACCTGATCGGCGGGCTGCCCGAGACGCGCGAGATCCTTGCGATCCGCGGCGCGAGCGCGCAGCTCTACGGGAAGGAGCCGCGCGACGGGCGCAAGGTGGGCCACATCAATCTCGTGGCGCGCTCGCATGCCGAGCTCGAGGCGCCGCTGGCCGAGGCGGAGGCGCTCGCACGCCGCGTCAACAGGCTTTCCTAGAGGGTCTTCGAGAGGCTTTTCATGAGGGTGTTCATGCGTCTCCTGCCGATCTCCGCGCTGCTGTCCGTGCTCGCCTTCCTTGCGCCCGCATGCACGACGGGACCGGAGATCCCGCCGGCGGCATCGGCGGCGCGCAAGCCGCTGGTGATCGGGTTCTGGACGAGCGAGCTCGACGGAACGACGCTTGACCTGCGCGAGAACGGCTCGTTCACGGTGGTGCGGGTGTCGCGCGAGGGGAAGCCCGAGGCGCAGGTCGAGGGCTGGTGGCGGATGGAGGGAGAGGAACTGCGGATCGTGAACGCGGAGGGAGCGGCGAGCTGCGCGGGCGTGGAGGGGTCGTACACGGCGGAGGTGGTGCGGGACACGGCGCGGTTCGCGCTGGTGCGGGACGAGTGCGAGGCGCGGGAACGGCACATGGCGTGGCCGTGGAAGCGCGACACGCGCCGCTGACCGAACGGTGCCAGGCAGGTGCCGGGCGTACCCGGTAGGTGCACGGCACCACGGAAGTGCGCGGTGCGATGCGATTTCGGATGCGGGAAACAAGGCTTGAGCGCGCGCGCGTGCGACGGCGGCAGTGGTG
>JBJTOV010000271.1:0-9060 GCA_046074745.1 Planctomycetota bacterium
CCGCGGCACGGTTTTCACAACGCGAGATTTCATACAACCAAATGCGCCAACCCCCCATCGACCGCAATCCAAAGCTATGAGAGTTGGGTACTTAAGAAATGCACCCGGCACGTGCCGGGTGCGCCAGGGAGGTGCCAGGCAGGTGCCAGGCACCGTTCGGCGAGAGGGGTGCGCGTCACCAGCTGTACGCGACCCTGTACGACACCGTCCGCTTGCCCTCCGCCGGGACCTCCACATCGAACGCCACGGTGTTCGCGTCGAGCTTCTCGTACGCGCCCGCCGTCTCGATCTTCCAGTTCGTCCAGCGGAACAGCCGCTCCATCACGCGCACCTTCTGCGCCACCGCCTTCTGGTTGCGGATCTCGATCGAGAAGGTCTCCGTCATCCTTCGCGCGCCCTCGTCGATCGTGAAGTCGGTCCGCTTGCGCTCCGACACCACATCGAACGACTCGCCGAGCTTCACCTTCACCGTCTCGTTGCGCGGCGTGTGACCGATCAGGTCCTCGCCCACGAACTCGAGCGTGCCGTCGGCGGGATCCTCCTTGTACACGCGCACCTTGCCTGCGGGCAGCGGCATGCCGAGCGCATTCTCCTTCGTGTTCTCGAAGGCCACGAAGACCGACGGGTTCCCCTTCGCGCCGACCTGGAAGTTCCGGTCGGTCATCGGTCCGCCTGGCACGCCCATCCCGCCCGTGAAGTCGATCACGAGCTCCTTCGTCACCTTGAACCCGTTCGCAGGCGGAAACAGCGCGATCTGCTGCGTCGAATTCTGCATCACATCGGTCTTGCGCGGCAGCGTGTAGAGGTGGTACTCGAAGAACGACTTCTCGCTGAATCCCGCGGCTGCAGCCGAGTCGGCCATCGCGCGCGCGTACATCATCTCGGGCTGCATGGGCCGCGGCTGCACCCGCTGCACCGTGCCCGCGACCAGCTTCAGGTCCGCGCCGACATAGCTCGCGCCCGACAGGTTCATCAGCGTCACCCACGCCGTCATCGAGCCCTTCGCGTCGTCGCCGTCAAGCACGATGTTGTAGTCGCTGCGCCAGGTCATTCCCGCGGTCTGGTAGGTGGTGCGCACGAGGTGCTCGCCTCCGCGCTCGCTCGCAAGCTTCCAGATCAGCGTGGGCTTCGTGAGCAAACCACCCGGAAGCTCGCCGAGCATCGCCTGCGCGCCTGCAGCAGGCACCACGCGCACCCCGTCCGCGGTCTCGAGCACGAGCGAACCCTGCACCGAGCTCAGCAGCCGGCCTTTCACCGTCGACACGCCGTCGCCCATCGGCACGCTCAGCGAGATCTCGCGACCGAGATACTTCTCCATCAGCTTCGACGGGCTGACGAGATCGAACTGGAAGTTCTGCTCGACCACCGTGGTCTTCGGATCGTCGAGATCGACGAACGACACCGTCGTCGGATCGATCCACGCCGCGACATCGGTGAACGCGAGGTCGCCGATCCCCTTCGGGACCGCGACCTTCCGCACCACCTTCACCACGCCGTATCCGGGCACGCCCCACGCGTTGTCCACGCCCATCGACCGCTGCTGCTGGATGAACTGCTGCGGATCGAAGCCCGCGGGGTCGGCCGACGAATACACGGTGAGCGACACGCCCTCCGCGGGCTTCCCGGCCGGCGCCTCGCCGGAACCCGTTTCAGCGTGCGAGAGCGTGGTGGCGACCAGGCTGGTGGCGATGAGCGCGGCGATCATGGAATTCCTCCGTCGGTGCGGTGCGTGGTGCAAGGTCCGCCCGATGCAGCGACCGCCGTCCCCGTCTCGGGCTTCCGTCACTCTCCCACAATTCCGCCGCAGTGGCGCAGGGCGGCTTCCCCGTCAGTTCGTGCCCGCGAGCCTACGGACCGTCATCATGAAGCCCTTCTTCATGGCCCCGTGCATCGCCCAGCAGGCGATCCCGTAGCCGACGGCCGCCACGATCGTTCCGATCACGAGGCTGGTCCGCGCGGCGCGCATGTCGCGCAGGCTCTCCTCGATGGCGCCCGCAGGATCGACCGTCGCGTACAGCATGTTCAGAGGGCTCAGCGCCGCGGCCGCCGCGCCAAGGAACGGAATGCTGCGCCCCATGCCCGTCGCGCACACGCCGAACACGAGCCCCATCGCGCCAACCACGCCGATGGCCGCCATCACCGATCCGATCGTGCCCTTGGTGCGCAGCGACCACTGCAGACCGATCATGATCGCGAGGCTCGTGGCCGCGAGCAGGTCCACCGCCACAAGGAGCGCGCCCTCGGGAAGCATCAGCGGCACCGTGACCTGCGCCGTGCCCGCCATCGCCGTCATGGTCACGCCTTGCGCCGCGCCAAAGCCGCCCGCCATCACATAGATCGCGACGATCCCGAGCGTGACGAGCGGCACCGCCAGCATCGGCAGCAGGAACTGCACGATGCCCGACAGCTTGCCCGCAAGGTACGGACCGGGCTGGATCGGCGTCGTGAGCAGGATGTCGAGCGTGCCGTCCTCGCGCTCGCGGCTCACCGCGGTCGCGCTCAGGCTGACCGCGGTCAGCAGCACCACCGCGATCTCCGCGCCCACCACCGCGAGCAGCGCGAGCCGCAGCTCGTTCCCGTTGATCGACCCCGACTTGTGCAGCCCGACGAGAATGAACCCGAGGCACGCGCCCGCGGCCAGGAACAGCCACCGCCCGAACATGCCACCCACCGACTGCGTGCGCAGGATGCGTTCGCGCCACGCGATCGGATTCGCGCCCACGCGCCGCGACTTCCGCTGCCCGCCCGCATTCGGCCCGCTGCCGATCAGCGCTCGCCACCAGGAAACCCGCGGCCCGCGCGTGCCGATCACCCGCAGCCGCAGCGTCGACCACAGGACCATGCCCACGCTCGCCGCCACGCACATCGTGCAGAAGCTTCCGACGGGCGCCGTGTACATGAACCACAGCGGCTGGAACGGCACCCCGCTCTCCGAGTACGGGACATAGCTCGTCGACTGAAGCGCCGCCTCGAGCGCGAGGAACGGATTGAACGCCGTGAAGAAGGTCGTGTTGGTGGCGCCCGTGCCGATGCCGATCACCGCCTGCTGCCGCAGATACAGGTCGGCCGCGTAGGTGACGAACAGATACATCACCACGGCCGCGTAGAACACGAACACCGCGCGCTTGCCCGCGCTGCGCGTCACCGACAGGGTGACCGCGGTCGTCGCCACCACGAGGGCGCTCGACGCCGCGATCCCGTAGCTGGTCAGGATCGACTCGGCGGGCACGCCCCCGAAGAACTGGGTGAGCACGAAGAGCGGCAGCGTCGACAGAAGGAGCGCCAGCACGAAGAACAGCCGCCCGAACAGGTTGCCGAGCACGATCTGCAGGTTCGAGAGGGGCGTGGTGAGCAGGATGTCCCAGGTCCGCGGGCTCGCCTCCTGCACGATCGCCCCCGCCATGAAGATGGGGGTCAGGATGCAGATCAGCCCGATCTGCCCGAACGAGACGACCGAGAACGCCCCCGCCCCGCGGGTGGCCAGTTCCTTCATCGAGCCGTCGCCCCCCAGGAGCCCGAGGAGCAGGATGGCGATCATCAGGCCGAGGTACCCGGCCCGGATCAGCAGGTGCCGGGCCCGCTTCGACCCGCCCGCCACGATGCGGACGGCGATCGGGTTGGTCGGCAGGAGGTTGGACAGCCAGTGCAGGACCGCGGGCATCGGAGGTCGCAAATCGTACCTTGACAGTTCGCGTCGGAGGCCGATACTTCACCTGTCCGCGGATGCGGACCGGACGGGCGTACTTGGCCCGGCCGCCCCCTTTCGGCTCGTCGAACAGGCCTTGCCGTTCGCGACCGTTCATAGGCGGGGTCGCCCGAGGATGTGCGCTCCGACGCGCACGGTGTTCCGAAGGCCCCCTCCCCCGCGCACGGGTTTCCGTGCTCGGGATAGATCGATCCAGCACAACGCCGCTTCTTCGGCAACTGTGACAGCGTGACCATGGGCAACCTCGCTTCGCATCTCCCGACCTCGCAGCGCCTTGGGCGCATGCATCCAGGCTTCGCGCTTCACCGCGCGCGCCGCGGGGCGATGCTCCACCATCGGTGGAAACTCTCGAGCTGAATCCCGCGCACCGCGACTGGACGATCACTGAACGCCGCGACCAAGGCGGATGCATGAGGCATCCGACGGGCATCTCGTTGGTCCGGAGGTTCTCATGTCCATCCTTCTCCAGGCAGACGCGGCAGGCCAGTTCGGCATCGCTGCGATCCTCGTCGCCGTAGGCATCGCGCTGACCGTCGGCGCCATCGTCGGAATCGTGATCTTCTCGCTCGCCTCGGGACGCGGCCTCAAGGCGGCCCGCGCCGAGGCCGACCGCCTGATGGCCGACGCCAAGGGCCAGGCCGAGCTCGCCGCCGACGCCGCGCGCTCGGAGGCCGAAAAGAAGGCGCGCGAAATCGAGCTCGCCGCCGAGAAGCGCGCGTCCGAAAAGCGCGCTGCGCTCGACCAGGAGTCGAAGGCGACGCAGGCGAAGCTCGACGAGAGCCTCGCCCGCGCGGCCAAGCGCGAGGAAACGCTCGACCGGAAGCTCGAGTCGATCAACCAGCGCGAGCAGAAGATCGACGCGCGCGAGGCCGACCTCAAGCGCCAGGAGGACGACATCCGCCGCGCCACCGACGAGAACGCCCGCACCCGCGAGGAACTGCGCGGGGCCCTGTCCAAGGTGTCGGGGCTGTCGCGCGACGAGGCGCGCGAGCTGTTCCTCGCCGAGGTCCGCGTCGAGAGCGAGCACGACGGCTCCGCGCTGCGCCAGAAGATCCTCGATGACGCCGAGCGCGAAGCGAAGGGCAAGGCCCGCGAGATCACCCTGATGGCGATCCAGCGCTACGCCGCCGAGAATGTCGGCGAGTCGACGGTCCGCTCGATCAAGATCACGAGCGAGGACATGAAGGGCCGCATCATCGGCCGCGAAGGCCGCAACATCCGCGCCATCGAGAAGGCGACGGGCGCCGACATCCTGGTCGACGACACCCCTGGCGTGATCAGCGTGTCGTGCTTCGACCGCGTGCGCCAGGCGATCGCCGCCGAGGCCCTGCAGCGGCTCGTGGCCGACGGCCGCATCCACCCGACCCGCATCGAGGAACTGGTCGAGCAGACCAAGCGCGACATCGAGGAGAAGGTCGTCAAGGTCGGCAACGAGGCCGCTGTCGAGGCCGATGTCCGCGGACTTCACCCGAAGGTCATCGAGGCCCTCGGCAAGATGCATTTCCGCACCAGCTACGGCCAGAATGTGCTGCGCCATTCGATCGAGGTCGCGTTCCTCTCGCAGATGATCGCCGACCAGCTGGGCCTGAACGGCTCGATCGCGCGGCGCGCTGGCCTGCTGCACGACATCGGCAAGGCCATGGACCACGAGATGGAGGGTGGTCACCCCGCCATCGGCATGGAGTTCCTGAAGAAGTACGGCGAGAAGAGCGAGGCCGTGCTCAACGCCTGCGGCGGACACCACGGCGACATCCCCGCGACGACCGCGTACACGCCGATCGTGATGGCGGCCGACGCGATCTCGGGCGCACGCCCGGGCGCGCGCCGCGAGTCGATGGAGATGTACATCAAGCGGCTCGAGCAGCTCGAGGGCATCGCCCGCGACCAGCCGTTCGTCGAGGAGGCCCATGCCATCCAGGCGGGCCGCGAGATCCGCGTCATCCTGAACGCCAAGAAGGCCGACGACGCCACCGCGTTCCAGATCGCGGAGACGATCGCCAAGCGCGTGGAAGCCGAGATGACCTTCCCGGGCGAGATCAAGGTCACCGTGCTGCGCGAGACGCGCGCCGAGGCGATCGCGCGGTAGCGGGCCGTTCGCGCCGTCGGCCTTGCGAGATCGCCGCGGTAGACTCCGTCCATGGAGCCCTCGACTCAGCCGTCAACCGCGTGGTCGATCACCAAGGCCGAGTTCGACGGTTGGGCCACGAAGCTCGGGCGCGGCTGGATGGCGGCGCAGATCGTGCTGCCGCTCCTGTTCGTCGCGATCGGCGGCATCTTGGTCGCCCTCTTGGCTTCGAGTGCCCTCTTCGTCGGCATCATGGCGCTGATGATGGCCGTCACGGCCGCGCAGGTGATGCGACAGGTGCGCCAGACACGGCGCCTCAAGGCCAAGGCCGAGGTGATCTGGCAGACAGACGGCGCGGTCTGCCCCCACTGCCTCGATGTCCTTTCGGAAACCCCGTGCGGCCATGGCCTCACGATGGCGGATGCGGCGGAAGTCCGCGCCCTCTGGGAGGCGGGCGTCCGCGGAGACATGTCGGGCGCCGCGCGCTCGAGCGCGCTGCTCGCGAAGCGGTCGCGCGCGCGCAGTCTTCTCGCGCGCCTCAACGCGCTGCGCCAGCGGTCCTTCATGGCCATCATGAACCCCGAGAAGCCGCTCTGGAAGCGCCTGGCGGGCGCGGTGCTCGGCTTCGGCCTCAGCATGGCGGCGTTCATGCTGGCCATGGAATGGGCCATGTCCGAGCAACCGCCCTCGGTGGCGCGCGTCGTGCTCAACGCGCTCCAGTATGGCTGCGGGTTCGGCGGCATGATGATCGCGATGGTCGCGTGGACGGGGGTCGGCGCGGTACGCAACCGCTGCAAGGCGTGCGGGCACATCGTGTCGGTGGGGCGCGAGCTCGCACCCTGCAACGAGTGCGGCGCGGACCTGTCCAAGGCGGGCGCGGTGGTGTCGGGCGAGCGCCGTCGCGACGGCCGCACCGCGGCGATCGGCGCATCGATCGCCGTCGCAGCCATGTTCCTGCCCGTCGTGCTGCATGCCTCGCTGATCTCTCGCGTGCTGCCGATGGGCGCGCTCATGCTCCAGTACAGGCTGGGGAGCGCATCGACCCGCTTCGCGGTCGTGGAGGAGATCTCCACACGCACCATCGACGCGACGGAAACCCGCGCCATCGCCGACATGCTGATCGATTCCGCACGCACCGAGCCGGGCTCCGCGCTCGCCGACAGCGCGTTCATCGGTCGCGCCGCGCTGGCCGGCACGGTGCCCGAGGAAACGGTCGCGCGGGCGGTGCGCGCGTCGATCGCGATCGCGCTCGAGGCTCCCGACCGCGCGAAGGCGGGCGAGCCGTTCAGGGTCCGCGTGGTGCCGCAGTTCGGCACCGATCTCTTCCAGCTCACGCATGTCCCCGTCATGGCGCTTGGCGGCATCGAGGCCGACGGCCAGCGGTTCGGCGTCGCCGAGTCATGGCAGTTCAGGAGCCTGAACGGGCGCAGGCGCGGCGGCGAGCAGGCGCGCGAGCCCGTGTCCACGCTGGTCACGGTCGCCTCGAAGGGCGAGCACCGGCTGCGCATCCGCGCGTGGGTGGTCCTCGTCCCGTCAGGCGTGCGTCATCCCGAGAAGCCGAGCTTCAGCATCGCGGGCGAGCTCATTCCGCCCGCCGGTTCGTCGGTGCATGAGCTGGTGGCCGAGACCACCGTCATCGCCGAGTGACCGAGCGGCGCGCTACTTGGCGGGCTTGCGCCAGGTCATGCGCAGGCGGTTGCCGGGCGGCAGGTACTCGACCTCGGTCATGTACGCCTTGATCAGCATCACGCCGCGGCCCGAGGGAATCTCGAGGTTCTCGTCGTGCGTCGGGTCGGGGATGGTCGCCGGGTCGAACCCGGGCCCCTGGTCCTCGACCTCGAACACCGCGCGCGCGCGGTCGATGTCGGCGCGGAAGAACACGACCTTCGCGGGGTCGAGCCTGTTGCCGTGGCGGAAAGCGTTCACCACGGCCTCCTCGAGCGCGAGGCGGATCGCGAAGCGCGCGCCCTCGTCGTAGCCGCGCTCCTCGAGCGCGCCCGCCGACTCGTTCTGCACGAGCTCGAGCCCCGCGCGAAGCTCGCGCAGGGTGTGCTCGCGGCGGAAGACCGTCGAGGTTTCGCTCATGGCGTGGGCCGCAGAGGCGCTCAGGTGAAGCTCTTCGACGCGAGCTCGTACGAATCGTGGATCGAGAAGATCCGGTTCAGCTTCGTGATGGTGAACGCCTCGAGGATGCGCGGCGGGATCTCGCACAGGCGGAGCTGCCCATCGCGGCTGCGGATGCGCTCGTTCACCTTCATGAGCGTTCCGAACGCCGCCGACGAGAGATGCTCGACATTGCGGAACACGATCACGACCTTCGGGCGGAACTCCGCTTCGACCGCCTTTAGCATCTCCTCGCCGATCTGGTGGATGTTCAGCTCGTCGAGGATGTTGCGGTCGACGAAGTCGATGCGGATCACGCCATCGGACTTGCGGACGCTGATGTGGGACGACGATGCGGCCATGCGTGTCTCCTGCCGCGCGGTGCGGTTCACCCGCGTCGGTAGGGTCACCTTAGCACACCGAAGGTCGGGGGCCGATGCCCGTGGCCGACAGGGGACGCAACGGGCGCGCAGCCGCCGCAAAAAGCCGCGCGGCGGCGAGTGATCGCCGCCGCGCGGGAGATTTACCTTCGCAACCCGATCAGCCGCCGAGGTTGCCGAGCTGCTCCGAGAGACCCGGGAAGAGGATGTCCTCGTTCTCGTTCTGGATGACGATCTCGGGGCGGATCAGCATGACGACCGTGAGCTCCTGCTCGCTGTCGATGCGGTTCGTGAAGAAGCGGTTGACGACCGGGATCTTCGACAGCAGGGGCACGCCCACCTCGACCTCGAGCTCGGTCAGCTCGCGCTGGCCGCCGAGGAGAATGGTGCCCTTGTCCGGCACCGTCACCGTGGTGTTGATCTGCGTGCCGGTGACCTGGGGCAGCTGGATGGTGCCCTCGAAGTTGGCCGCACGGCCGCCGCCGCCGCCCGCGCCGCCGCCGCCGCCGGCGGCACCGGTCACCTTCTGGTCGGTGAACTTGGCGTTCTGGTTGAGGCCGAACAGCACGGTCATCGTCACGTACCGGCGATCGCCGGAGATGCACGCCTCGACGTCGATCACGAAGCCGACGAGCAGGTTGCTGATGACCGGCGAGAACGCACCGGAGTTGTCGCCCGTGACGGGCACCAGGTTCGACACGTACGCGATGACGCGCGCGACGCTGATCCACGAACGCTGGCAGTTGTAGAGCGTCAGGCGCGGCGCGGTCAGCACCACGTTGCGCTGGTCGGCCTGCGTCGCCGTG
>JBJTOV010000272.1:0-3317 GCA_046074745.1 Planctomycetota bacterium
GCCCGCGGCCGCGGGGCTCGCGAGGCGAGCGACGCAAGCGACAGGGAGCGCCCCTCTCGGAGCGCGCCCTGGGATTCTTGATCGATTCGTCCTCTCAACCGACTCGTGGTGTCAGCTTCGTGGTGTCAGATTCGTGGCATCAAGCTCGTGCCATCAATCGATCGCCGCCGACGCGCGTCGTCAGAACCCCACGCTCGCCTTCTCGCCCTGCTTGACGATCTGCGCCTCGCCTTCCCACACGGCGCGGCCAGTGGTGGTGTTGGTCAGGCTCATCTGCAGCACATAGGCGACCTGGCGCAAGCTGCCCGCGCGCGCGCGGTCCTCGAGCAGCTTCGCCGTGATCGTGATGTCGGGCACATTCTTGTTGCTCTCGTCGGTGTCGACGCCCGCGGCGCGGTCCTTCCGACGCTGCGCCTCGCGCGCGATGCGGTCCTCTGCGCCGCCGAACAGATCGTCGGCCATGATGACCTCGACCTTGCCCGTGTTGAGGAGCGCGATGCGGATCTTCTTCACGATGCCGTCGGTGTCGAACTGCTGCGTGGTCGTGTTGATGACCGGGTTGAGCAGCAGGCCCGCGGGCTTCGTGGGCAGGCGCTCGAGCACGCCCGAGGTGACCATCGACTGCACGACCTGGTCGGCGAGCATGCTCCAGTCCTGGATGTTCATGCGGTCGGGGTTGACGATCAGGTCGTTGCCCTTCGGGTCGACATACTGGGCCTTCTGGCAGCCCGTGGCGACGAGGGTGGCGGCGAGCGTGGCGGCGGAGAGGGCGATGATGGCGGTGGTGCGCATGGTGTTTCCAAGGTTTGCGGCGCGTTCAGCGCTGCTGCTGGTCGAGGAAGGTGAGCCGCCACTGGGCGGCTGCGGGAGCGGGGGAGACCGAGGTCAGCGTGATGGTCTCCTTCGGCTTGATGGTCACGCTGGTCAGCGAGCTGGTGGCGCTCTGCACGGGCATGCCCGCGGCGTCGAACCAGTCGAACCGGTAGCTGAAACGCTGCGAGGTGAGCTGATCGCTGTACACATCGACGGCGACGCGCTTCATGTCGCCGTTCACGGTGCCCTCGCGCACGCCCACGATGTTGGCCTTGGACTTGAGCCAGCCGTTGGTCACGATCTGCTCGTAGGGCACGGTGCCGTCGCCGCGCGCGGGGCCGAGCGGCCTGGTGGTGTTCGCGGTGTTGCACGCGGCGAGCGCAAGCGATGCGGCGCAGGCGAGCACGGAGAAGCGGAGCGTGGTCTTCATGGCGGGTTCCTGTCGGTTACGGTCGGCTGCTGTCGGAGAGGCGCATGGTACGCACCGCAGGCGCTGCCCCTGCGCGCGGAACGCGGACATGGACGAGCGTCAGGGCCTGGGATTCCACCGCGATCGGACCGATCCGCTGGCCGTCGCCCAGAACGACCTCGACGCTTCCGTCGGCGGGCGCCGTGCAGCGGGCATAGTCGACCTGCTTGGGCAGGGTGGTCCAGATGCGGAGATCGGCGCTGTTGGTGGCGGCCTGGTAGACGCCGCCGATCACGGCGGCCAGGATCGCCGAGTCGCGGCTGCGTCGGTCGAGCGAGTCCTGGATCGCGTAGGTCGCGATGGCCTTGGTGGCGCTTGAGACGAGCGTCACGGCGATGATCCCGGGCAGCCTGCGGTTGAATTCGTCGCCGACGACGCGGTTCATGTCGGTGAGCACCGACGACGGGTGCGCGTGGCCGTCGGCGCGGAGCGCGAACCCCGCAGGGCCTGGTTCGCCGCGCATCAGCACGGGAAACGCAGCGCCCACATAGGGCACGGTGCGCAGGAAGAGCGGGATGCTGATCTTGAACTCGCGCAGCCACGGCCCCGTGCCCGACTCGACCAGCACATGGACCTCGCCGGTCGCGGGCGCTCCCGCCGTCGCCAGCTCGCAGCGGCCGGCCTGCTCGAGCGCGTAGCCTCGGTCGGCCTCGGGAAGCATGCCCGCCACCCGGCGGTAGGCCACGGTCGCCTGCTCGAGCTCCGACCGACCGCCCGAGGCCTGCAGCACCAGCGCGCGCAGATAGGTCGCATAGGGAACCTCGAACTCGCCGTAGCCTTGCAGCTCGCGCAGCGGTCCGTACGCCGACTCGAGCTCGCCCTTGGTGCGAGGGTCCTTCAGCGCGCGCTGCGCGTCGTAGCCCTTCGAGTCGCCCGCGGCGTCGGCACGCCGCTCCAGCTCCTCGACCTCCTTCGCGTTCTTCGCAAGCGCGTCGTTCTGCCATTCGAGCGCGCGCCGCAGCGACACCATGGCCTTGCCGCGCTCGCCGCGCGACAGGTGGTTGAGCGCCTGGTACGCGCAGCACATGATGCGGTCGTAGGTGGTGCCGCGGTAGGTCACGATCGTCTGGTTCGTCAGGATCGCCAACGCCTGCTCGCTGACGCGGACATCGGGTTCCTGGTCGAGGTACTCCCACATGCGGTCGTCGGCCGTGGCGAACGCCTGCATCGAGCGCTCGATGTCGCCTGCGGCCGCGAACACGGTTCCCGCCTCGAGCTCGTAGAGCGTGCGATCCTTCTCGCTGTCGCGCCGGTCGGCAAGAAGCGGCGCCATCTCGCGCGTCGCCCCCGCGTAGTCGCCGCGCGAGAAGTCGGCCATGACCGGCTTCATGCGGTCGTGGTGCGAGCAAGCCGCAAGCAGCGGAAGGAGCGCAGCCGCGGCGGCCGCGAGCGCGGCGCCGAGCGAGAGCGGTTGACGGATCGAACGGTTGGGCACGGCGAGACCGACGAGAAGGGCGGCAAGCGTATTCGCCCGCGCGCCGACGGGCGGGAAATCTACCGAACGCCGCGCCGGCGCACCTGCGCCGCGGATCGGTCATAATCCCACCCCCGCGCCGCCCGGCGCCCCGGAGACCCCATGCACGCCGTACGCCTTCTCCTCGACTCCGTGCTCGACTACGCGGGCCTGTTTCCGCCCGCGAAGCTCGACATGCAGCCGACCGTCTCGAACTACGCCCGCTATCGGAAGGGCGCCGACGCGTGGATGCTGTCGCGGCTGATCGTGCCGGTCACGCGCTTTCCCGAGTTCGTGCGCGAGGCCGATCCGCTCCTCCCGAAGACCGCCGACGCCGAGGGCGATGCGCCGTGGCCGATGTCGGTGCTGGTCGCGGCCGCGTCCGACCGCCAGATCGTCGCCGACCTCGAGCGCATCGAGCGATTCAACGAGCGCATGGAGGACCGCGACTTCAGCCGCGCGCACGGCCGCGCCATGATCGACACCATCGAGACCAAGGCGACGAGCGCGCACGAGATCGACCGCGCGCTCGAGTATGTGCCCGACGACATCTTCGCGTACTTCGAGATTCCCGCGGAAATC
>JBJTOV010000273.1:0-6461 GCA_046074745.1 Planctomycetota bacterium
GTGACGATCCCGCTGCTCCTCGTGTACGGGCGCGACGGCGCGGTGGTGCTCAACGCAAGCGACTACACGCCGCAGCAGGTGCTCGACGCGATCGCCGAGGCGCGCGGAAAGGCGGCGAGCCGTGGAGAATGAAGTAGGCGACATGACGCGCGAGCCGCGGCGGGTGCGCGAGTCGCGCGCGGCGCAGGTGCTGTACGCGGTGCGCTCGACCTTCGCGAACGACGCGGTGCGCGCCGAGTTCCTGGCGTGGCTCGAGGGCGGGCACCTGGCCGATGTGGTGCGCGCGGGCGCGATCGACGCGGAGGTGGTCGAGCTTCCGCCTGCGCCCGATGCGGCCGCGGGCGCGCCCGGCGATGTCGAGACCCGCTATCACTTCGCGAGCGCCGCGGCGTTCGCCGCCTACGAGCAAGGGCCCGCGGTGCCGCTCCGCGCCGAAGGCCGCGCGAAGTTCCCGCCCGAGCGCGGGATCGTGATGACGCGTTCGGTGTCGGTGTCGCGCGCGCGGTTCTCGTCCTGACCGCCCGCTACTTCGCGGGGTCGCCCCGCAGCCGCTCCTGCGCGACGCGGATGAGCGCGGTCTCACGCAGCGACATCTGCGCCAGCGGGTCGAGAGACGCCTGCGCGTCGAGCGCGAGCGCTCGGTCGTAGAGCTCGATCGCCTCTTCGGGTCGCCCGGCCTGCGCCGCCGCCTCGGCGCGCTCGGCCATGCGGCGTGCGTTGAACGGCTGCAGCTCGGACGCCGCGCGCACGAAGGGCTCGAGCAACGCGATCCGCGCCGCGTCGGGCGCGGGGTTCGCGCGCAGTTCCTCCATGGCGAGGTCGGCCCGCATCGCGGTCGATCGCACGCCCGGCCGCGCGGCGAGCTGCGCCTCGGCAAGCCTGCACGCCTCGTCGAACGCCTCGCGGTCGGCGTTCGCCGCGGTCCGCGCGCCGAAGGTGCGCCGCCCGCTTGCGGCGAGCTGCTTGATGGCGGCCTCGAGCGGAACGCGACTGCGGGCGATGCCGCCCTGCGCCGCATCGATCGCCACCAGTTCGCGCGCGGCCGCGCGGCGCACCTCGCCATCGACCTCGAGCAGGACGGCGACCACCTCGGGCACCATCTCGGCCCGCAGCGCCGTCACGAGCCGCGCCGCGAACTCGTCGGCGCGCGACGAACCCGCCGCGGCCGCGGCGGCGCGCACCGACTCGACCAGCGGCGCGGCGTCCACGCTCTTGCCCGCGCCCCGAACCACCGCGAACGACTGGAACTCCGACCGCACCTCGGCGAGCGGACGCACCGCGTCGGCCACGGCCTCGAGCCGCGACTCGAGCGCGCGCGCGTGCAGCGACTGCGCGCCCGCCGCGATCGCCACGATTCCCGCGACAAGGACGGCCCCGCGCGCGGGCCAACCCGACGAACCCCCGCCGCCGAGCGACGAGCCCGCGGCGAGCAGCGCGAGCGCCAGCACCGCCGATCCCGGCAGCCACGCCGTGGTCTCGATCATGCAGTGCATCAGGACGAGCGTGGCTGCGCCGAGCGCGATCCCCGCGACCACGCGGCCCTCGAGCGCCTCGAGGACGCGCGCCGCGCACGCGGACACGCCGATGAAGAGCGCGAATCCGACCGCCCGCAGCACGAGCCCCGCGTGGTCGAGCGCGGGCCCCTCGACGAACGCCTGCAGGACAAGGCCAACCGCGGCCGCGCCGCCCGCGATGCGCAGCGCAAGCACCGACGCGCCGTCGCGCGCGGGCTCGGCGTCGACCTCGACCCGTCCGCGGAAACACGCGGGCACCAGCGCGCACCACGCAAGGGCAAGCGCACCGAGCGCCACCGTCCAGTCGACGAACATCGAGTGCACGCTGGTCACATCCTCGGGGCAGCGCGCGGGCTTCGCCTGCATGAACGCCTCCTGCACGCCCGCAGGCCCCGTGCCGAGCGCGGGGTTCGCAAGGAACATGCCGGCCGACGCCTCGAGGTAGTAGCCGCGGAACAGAAGGCTGAGCTCGCCGAGCGAGGTGCCGAGCGCGCCGCGCGCAAGCACCGCCGCCACCACGAGCGCCGCGCAGCCGACCGCGATGGCCGCGCGTGGCCCGCGCGGCGCGCGCGCGATCACCGCCGCCGTCACGCAGCCCGCGATCGCCGTGGCGGCGAGCGCGCCCTTGCTGCCGTTCGCCACGAGCAGCGCGCCCGAAAGCAGCGCCGCCGCGCCCACGCCCGCCGAAAGCGCGATCTCGCCCTTCCGCCAGCCGCGCCACGCCGCGAACCCAAGGACGACGAGACCCGCGCCCATCACGGTCGAGAACGGATTCGCGAGGTTGAACCAGCCCGTCGCCTCGGCCTGCCGAAGCCTGCGTTCGTAGGTGCGCGCCGCGCTCGAATCGGGCGTCCACCCGCGGTCGGCGAGGAACGCGTCGCGGGTCTCCTCGTACGCGCGCACCGTGGCCGCGTGCTCGACCGTCACCTGCACCGCGCCGCGCGCGGCGAGCGGCGCCGACGCGCCCACGAGCACCGCGAGCGCCGCGACGCGCATGCGCCGCTCGCGCACGAGGTGCGCGAGGGCCACGAACGCGAGCATTCCCGACAGCCAGGTGAGCCCTCGGAAGAGATCCTCGGCATCGCCCGCATGCGCCGCCACGGCCACGCCCGGCAGCGCCGCCAGCGCCACGGTCCACGCGTGCACGCCGCGGCCCGCCATGCGCTCGCCGGCCAGCGCGAGCGCCGCCGCAAGCGCAAGCAGCGCGTCGAAGAGCGCCGAACCCGCGGGCCCGAGGGAGAGGAGCGGCATCGGGTCGCGCGCGGGATCCACATCGAACGAGGTCTGCGCCTGGATCGACACGAACGCGCGCACCACGGCGACGCCGACGATTCCCGCCAATCCCGCCACGCGCATCGCGCCCGCGGCGTTCACGCGCCGCCGCCCTTCGGCGGAAAGCGCGGCGGATCCTCGATCCGCGCCACGCTCGTCTCGAGGACGAGCATCACGAGGAAGATCCCGAGAAGCTGCCCACCGACGAGCGCCGCCTGCCACGGCTGCATCATCCCGAGCCCGATGCCGCTCGACGCGGTCACCGCGGTCAGCAGCCAGAGCACCGCCACCGCGCGGCGCTTCGAGAGCCCGAGCTGCACGAGCCGGTGCGAGATGTGCTCAGGCCCGCCCACGAACGGGCTCTTTCCGCGCCGCACGCGCCACACCGTCACGTACACGCCGTCGTAGAGCGGCACCGCAAGGACGAGCAGCGGCATGAACACGCCGTACCAGGCCGTTCCCAGCGCGAAGTCGGCGGTGGTCGCGTCGACGAAGGTCGTGCGCGCGGTCATCGTGGCCAGCATGTAGCCGACGAAGAGCGATCCGCCGTCGCCCATGAAGATGCTCGCGGGCGGGATGTTCCAGAGCAGGAATCCCGCGAGCGAGCCCGTGAGCAGCGCCAGCGCCGACGCGATGAACCACTGTCCGTTCACGATCGTCGCGGTCATGAAGCACAGCGCCGCGATCATGCCGATGCCCGCCGCAAGGCCGTCCATGTTGTCGATGAAGTTGAACGCGTTCACGACCACGATGATCCACACCACCGTGATCGCGATCGAGATCGTCTCGCCGCCCGCGACATCGGAGAGGAACGGATGCAGCAGCCGCACATCGCTGAAGAGGACGGTTCCGAGCGCGACCGCGAGCTGCAGCAGCAGCTTGGGCCACGCGCTCAGCGGGCGACGGTCGTCGACGAGACCCATGATGTGCAGCGCGAACGCGCCGACTACCACCACGATCCAGTCGCCGAGCGTGGCCCGCGCGCGCTCGAGGTGCGGCGCGACCGCGGGCACCCACTCGGCCGCGCGCTCGGGTGCGGCGGTGAAGAACGCCAGCGCCGCCGCCAGCGGCCCGATCACCGCCCAGAAGATCGCCACGCCGCCGATGTTGGGCACGCGCCGGATCTCGCCCTTCACATGCCCCTTGGCGCCCGGGCCGTCGAGCGCCCCGACGCGCAGGCCGAGGCGCGCGAGAATGCCCGTGAGCGGCGCGCTGAGCGCGAAGCCGAGCAGGAGGAGCGCGAGGACGATGCCGACCATGGCGTGCGGGTAAGGTACACGCGATGCCGTCCCTTCGGTCCGTGACGCTGTACTGCTCGAGCTCGCGCAGCCTCGACCCCCACTTCGCCGTGGCCGCACGCGATGCGGGAGAGCTCCTCGCCCGCCGCGGGATCACCCTCGTGTACGGCGGCGGCGGGCTCGGCCTGATGGGCGAGGCCGCGCGCGCCTGCAAGGCCGCGGGCGGGCGCGTCGAGGGGATCATCACCAAGAAGTTCCTCGACCTCGAGCAGGGCTGGCTCGGCTGCGACGAGCTGGTCGTGGTCGACTCGATGCGCGAGCGGAAGAGGCTGCTCGTCGAGCGGGGCGACGGATTCCTCGTGCTCCCGGGCGGCATGGGCACCTTCGAGGAGTTCTTCGAGACCCTCGTCGGCCGCCAGATCGGCGACCACGCGAAGCCGATCGCGGTGCTCGACGACCACGGCTACTACCTGCCGCTCCACTCGCTGATCGAGCACTCGATCCGCGAGAAGTTCGCGCGCGAGGCGCTGCGCGAGGTGCTTCGCTTCGGCACCGAGCTCGCGCCGCTCGTCGACTGGCTGGCGCACGAGGCCGCGCGCGCGGTGCCCGCCGACCCCGACCGCTTCCTGCCCATGGGCCCGAAGAACGCCGCGGCGGCGCGGCTGCCGGAGAACCAGGAATGAGCGCGGCGGCACGCGGATCGGCGCACGACGACCGCCCCGTCGGCCTGATCGCGGGCCAGGGCGCGCTGCCGATCCTCGTGGCGCAGGGCATCCGCGCCGCGGGCCGCCGCGTGGCCTGCATCGGCCTCGCCGACCAGTTCGCGCCTGAACTGCCGGCGCTGTGCGACCGCTTCGAGTCTGCGGGCGTGCTGCGCCCGGGACGCTGGATCCGGCTCGCGCGCCGCTTCGGAATCCGCGAGGCGGTCATGGTCGGCCGCGTCTCCAAGGGCCGCATGCACGATCCGCTGCGCATCCTGCGGCAGATCCCCGACCTGCGCGCCATCAACCTCTGGTACCGCAAGCTCCGACACGACCGCCGCTCGGCCACGCTGCTCACCACGCTGGCCGACGACCTTGCGAAGGAAGGACTCGTCTTGATCGACTCCACCACCTACATCCCCGAGCACATGGCCGCGCTGGGCCCGATGACGCGGCGCGAGCCCACCGAGATGCAGCGCAGCGACATCGAGTTCGCGTGGCCGATCCTCACGCAGGTCGGCGCGCTCGACATCGGGCAGGCGATGGCGGTGCGCGAGAAGGATGTGATCGCCGTCGAGGCGGTCGAGGGCACCGACCGCATGATCGACCGCGCGGGCGAGCTGTGCCGGCGCAAGGGCTGGACGCTGGTCAAGACCGCGCGGCCCGGCCACGACATGCGCGCCGATGTGCCGACGATCGGCGTGTCGACCGTCGAGCGCATGCACGCCGCGGGCGGCGGATGCATCGCCGTGGGCGCGGGCCGCGTGATCCTGGTCGACAGGCCCGCGGTGCTCGCGGCGGCCGATCGGCTGGGCATCGCGATCATCGGCGTGGGCGACGGCGCGTGACGCTCGGAAACCGCTGAAAACAAGCGGTTTCCATGCGGTCTTTCACGCGCTTTCCACGCGCGTCCGCACCCCCGTTCGGGTATACTCCACGACCCCTCCGCAGGGCGCCGCGCACGGCGCCGCGCGGCGGTGCGAAAGGACCCTGTGCCCATGGCCGACGGCGCGATTCCAGCAGGTTCAGGCGAAGGCGCGCAGCACGACCGCGTGCTCGACCTCGACATCGACCGCGAGCTGCACGAGAGCTACCTCACCTACGCGATGAGCACGATCATGGATCGTGCCCTGCCCGATGTGCGCGACGGCCTCAAGCCCTCGCAGCGCCGCATCCTGGTCGCGATGAACGACCTCAAGCTGTCGCCCGGCCGCAAGCAGATCAAGTGCGCCAAGATCTGCGGCGACACCAGCGGCAACTACCACCCGCACGGCGAGAGCGTGATCTACCCCACGCTCGTCAACCTCGGGCAGGACTGGAAGACGCGCTACATGCTCTTCGACAAGCAGGGCAACTTCGGCTCGATCGAGGGCGACCCGCCCGCCGCCATGCGCTACACCGAGGCGCGCATGACCCACGCCGCGATGGCGATGATGGAGGACCTCGACAAGGAGACCGTCGACTTCAAGGCCAACTACGACGAGCGCCTCATGGAGCCCGTCGTACTGCCCGCGAAGCTGCCGAACCTCCTCGTGAACGGCTCGAGCGGCATCGCGGTCGGCATGTCGAGCACGATGCCGCCGCACAACCTGCGCGAGATCTGCGGCGCGATCGTGGCGACGATCGACGACCCGCTCATCGGCGTCGAGCGGCTGATGGAGTTCGTCCCGGGCCCTGATTTCCCGACGGGCGGCATCATCATGGGACGGCGCGGCATCATGGAGGCGTACGCCACC